>NZ_DGMR01000039.1:173002-222222 GCF_002388495.1 Thalassospira sp. UBA4513 | reverse complement strand
TTCTTGATCTTGATCAGCGCGTCCAAAACCATCGGCCCGCATTTGTCGAGGTCGATGTCATAGGTGTCAGTACGCGGGTTGTCGCCACTGTCCGGATCAAAACGATAAATCTTGAACGCACGGACATTCTTCGCGTCAGCCGGCGCAGAGAACGTCTTGCCCTCTTTGACGACCGAATTGGCGGGAAGATTGAATTCTACCATCTCTCAAATCCTCTCTTGCCGCGCCTTAATAGACGCGCTCTTTCGGCTCGATATACGACACTTCGTCGGTGAGCGTGAAGGTATTGACCGGACGATAGGTCAGATCAACGCCATAGCCCTTTTCGGTGTCGACGGTCGCAATCGTGTGCTTCATCCAGACTTCGTCATCACGCTTCGGGAAATCTTCGTGGGCATGTGCACCACGCGATTCATGACGCGCTTCTGCCGAATTCATGGTTGCAGCGGCACAGGTCATCAGGTTCTCAAGCTCGAGAGTCTCGACCAGGTCCGAGTTCCAGATGAGGGATCGATCCGAAACACCGACGTCGGGAAGCGTCTTGGCGGTTTCAGAAAGCTTGTCCTTGCCTTCTTTAAGGATTTCCGAGGTCCGGAACACGCCGCAGTTACCCTGCATGACGCGCTGCATTTCCAGACGGATATCAGCCGTCGGACGCGAACCTTTTGCCCAACGCAGACGGTCAAAGCGTGCAATCGCCTCGTCGCCATCGGTGGTTTTAAGCTCCTTGAAGGATGCCTTGGAATCGACCACTTCGGCGGCATGCATGCCGCATGCACGGCCAAACACAACAAGGTCGAGCAGCGAGTTCGTACCCAGACGGTTTGCACCGTGGACCGAAACGCAGGCTGCTTCACCCGCCGCCATCAGGCCCGGAACGATTGCGTTCGGGTCTTTGGCCGTCGGCCGCAAGACCTCGCCCTTATAGTTGGTCGGAATACCGCCCATGTTGTAATGGACCGTCGGCAGGACCGGGATCGGTTCCTTGGTCGCATCGACACCGGCAAAGATTTTTGCGGTTTCGGTAATACCCGGCAGGCGTTCCCACAGCACTTCCGAACCAAGATGTTCAAGATGCAGGTGGATGTATTCGCCGTGTTCGCCAACACCACGACCATCACGGATTTCCTGTGCCATACCACGCGACACGACGTCACGCGATGCAAGGTCCTTAACGGTCGGGGCATAACGTTCCATGAAACGCTCGCCTTCGGAGTTGGTCAGATAACCACCTTCACCACGGGCACCCTCGGTAATCAGGCAGCCTGAACCGTAAATGCCGGTCGGGTGGAACTGAACAAATTCCATATCCTGAAGGCCAAGACCCGCACGGGCCACCATGCCATGACCGTCACCGGTGCAGGTATGGGCCGAGGTGCAGCTGAAGAACGCACGGCCATAACCACCAGACGCCAAAATGACCATCTTGGCGTTGAAGCGATGCAGCTCGCCGGTATCAAGATCCCAGGCGACCAGACCCTTGCACGAACCGTCTTCGTCCATGATCAGGTCAAGGGCGATATACTCGACAAAGAATTCTGCTTTGTGCTTCAGGCACTGCTGATACAGGGTATGCAGCATGGCGTGACCGGTACGGTCAGCGGCGGCACATGCACGTTCAACCGGCGCCTTGCCGTGGTCACGGGTGTGACCACCGAACGGACGCTGATAGATTTTGCCATCTTCAGTCCGCGAGAACGGCATGCCGTAATGTTCAAGTTCATGAACTGCCGGAACGGCGTTACGGCACATATATTCGATCGCGTCCTGGTCACCGAGCCAGTCCGAACCCTTGACGGTGTCATACATATGCCACTGCCAGTGATCCTCGGACATGTTGCCAAGCGATGCACCGATACCGCCCTGGGCAGCAACGGTGTGCGAACGGGTCGGGAAGACCTTGGTGATACATGCGGTTTTAAGGCCGGCTTCAACCGTACCCAGTGTCGCGCGCAAACCCGCGCCACCCGCACCCATAACAACGACGTCGTAGTTATGGTCGATAATTTTATAAGATTCACTCATTGGCTCAGGCTCCGGCAAAAACGATACGCAGGACTGATACGATGGCCGCCACAGACAAGAACGCTGCGACCGCCTTGATCAGCATCAGCGAGATCACTTCTGCTTTACGGTTATGCACATAATCTTCGATCACAACCTGCAGGCCGTGCGTGAAATGCACGGCAACACTGACGATCATCAGGATCATCATGGTTGAATGGAAATACGAGCTCAACCAAGCGTGAACGGCATCGTAATTCGCCGTGTGCCCGGCAAGTATAGAAACAATGAACCAGATGCCGAGCGGAAGGTTTGCAGCAGCCGTAACGCGCTGGGTCCACCAGTGCGAAGAGCCACTTTTGGCAGAACCGAGACCGCGGACACGGCCCAGATCGGATTGCATCTTCATGACAAGTTGTCCCCTCTTGCCCGGCCTTAGGCCAGACCGATGATCCAGGTGAGAATGGTCAGCACGACTGCCGCGCCAAGGACGATCGGGTTGCCTTTGGCAGCACCCTCATTCGTCAGGCCGCGACCGGTATCCCAGACAAGGTGACGGATCCCGTTGCAGGCGTGGTAATAAAACGCCGCCGTCCAACCGAACAGCAGCAGCAGACCAAACCACGAGGTGAAAAATCCGTGATAGCCGTTAAAGGCTTCACGACCAGCGCCGGCACCAATCAGCCAGGACGCCAAAAATACGAAACCAATGGCAAGGCCGACACCCATCACGCGGAAGGAGATGGACATCTTTGCCGTCATCGGAAGCCGGTACACCTGCAAGTGCGGAGACAGCGGCCGATTGGCTTTGCTCATAGCGGAATTGCCTCTTCTCAAAGTAGCTGGCGGGAAAGCAGGGTTTATTTACCCATGCAGCGGGTTTGAGTCAATCTGAACCCCTTTGTAAACCAAAGAAATCAGTGACAAAACGCCTCAACTGCCTCCGTTAAACTACGTAGGTTGACCTCTCAGACACCGTAAACACCCTGCGGGAAGGGCGCTGCGAAGGACACGGGTCATTCACTTACGGCGTAACGTGCTTTTAGCAATCGCACAATTAGACCTTCTTACGCAAGGAAACTGCCAGCGGATCGGGTCTTATTTATTGCAAAGACATATGAATGCGCCCTCACCCGATCAAGACCGGGCCCAGGCGCGCGGCGAAATTACCCTGGCGCAGCCAAACGAAAAGTTAAGCCACCCCAGGATTTATGACGAGTCAGCGCGCGATCAGCACCGTGTAGTCGAAATCAAGCAACACATCAGACTGATATTTGCCATCCGCGTCCTTAAGCGGGAAGTCACTGGCCTGACGATCGCGGACCGCCACCAGACGCAAGCGAAGCGCACCAAGATCACGACGACCGGGCACTTCGAATTTGCCCAGAACTTCCGACCAGGCAAAAATCGTATCCCCGGCAAAGGCCGGATTGGCGTGCGCCCCGGCATTGATCGCGGCAATCCGGAACGCATTGCCAAGCCCGTTGAATGAAAGGGCCCGGCACAGCGAAATGATATGCCCGCCATAAATCAACCGCTTGCCAAACCGTCCGCCATTGGCCGCGACCTGATCGAAATGAACCTTGGCGGTGTTTTGATAAAGCCTTGTTGCGATCTGATGTTCGGCTTCTTCCAGGGTCATGCCATCGACATGATCGATCTTCTCGCCGACATAATAGTCATCCCAGCGATGCGGTGATCCGGAAAGCTCTGTCGAATAGCCCGATACATCAAGCCCGACCGGGATCTGAAATGCCTCGGGCGCCACCACGCCGGGCAATTCCGGCAGCACCGTTTCCGGGGCCGGGGCACGTTCATCACGTTTGCGCACCATGACCCAGCGATTGTAATCAAGCACCATCTCGCCGCGCTGATTCCGCCCGACGGAATTGACATAAACCACACCGGTCTTGCCGTTGGAATTTTCCTTGATCCCGGTGACGGTAGAAACCGAACTGACTGTATCACCGGGATAGACCGGCACACCAAACACACCCCCGGCATAGCCAAGATTGGCCACCGCATTCAGCGACACGTCGGGTACCGTTTTGCCAAACACCATGTGAAAGGCCAGCAAATCATCTACCGGGGCGGCCTTATAGCCGATGCTTTGGGCAAACTCGTCAGACGACTGCACGGCAAAGCGCGGACCATAAAGCCCGGTATAAAGGGCAACATCCCCGCTGGTGATGGTGCGCGGCGTGGCATGGCGGATTTCCTGTCCGATCTGGAAATCCTCAAAATAATTGCCCGGGTTGGTCTTTGACATTCGATTGCCTCCCTGAAAGGCCGGATTTTCTGTAAAACACCGGTGCGCGCCTGTTTGGCTGTCTTGCTTGCAGCCATTTTCGTTACTCGGCGCGAGCCGTTTTATCTGATGTTGTTACTGCGCTTAGGCGGCGTCCATTTCCGCAATCAAATCGACCATCGCGACCAATTTCTTGGCCGACACCACATGCAGATTTTCAATCAGCTTGCCATCGACCACGACAACACCCTTGCCTGCGGCACTGGCTTCTTCATGCGCAGCTATGATTTTACGCGCCCATTCGATCTCGGCCTCTGCCGGGGCAAAGGCTTCGTTGGCCGCCGCAATGGTTTTGGGATGAATAAGTGTTTTGCCATCAAAGCCGAACTCGCGCCCCTGTTTGCAGGACGCCTCAAAACCGGCATCGTCCGACAGATCAAGATGCACACCATCAAGGATCGCAAGCCCATAGGCCCGCGCCGCCAACAGACACAGACCAAGGCTGGTCACCATCGGCAGACGGTCCGGCGTATGCGCACAGTTCAGATCCTTGGCAAGATCCGACGTCCCCATGACAAACCCGCCCAGACGCGGGTGCGCCCCGGCAATTTCCTTGGCATTGAGCATCGCAAGCGGGGTTTCCATCATGCACCAGATGGTCATGCCTGCGTGCGCGCCTTCAGCCTCCATGATATTGGCGACCTGTCGCACCGTATCGGCACTTTCGACCTTGGGCAGCAGAATGGCATCAGCACTGGTTTTGGCGGCCGCGACAATATCGGCATGGCCCCACGGCGTGTTCAGGCCATTGGTGCGGATCTGGATTTCGCGTTTGCCATAGCCGCCCTCGGAAAGCGCACTGACAATCTGACCCCGCGCGGTATCCTTGGCATCCGGGGCCACCGCATCCTCAAGATCCAGAATAAGCCCGTCGGCCGGAAGGCTTCTGCCCTTTTCAAGGGCACGGGCGTTCGATCCCGGCATATACAAAACAGAACGGCGCGGACGTGGGGCTGCAGCCATCAGGAATCTCCCGTTTGATAATATTCGTACAATATTTGATATTTATTTTTACGAAAATTACCCAAACTCGCTTTTCACTGCAAGCCACTTTTTTGCGGTGCGGCATAGTGAGCCCGCCGCAAGCAGGGAATTGTTAGCAACGCAGCGAGGTCGCCCTATTCCGGGTTCCCGAACAAACCGGTCATCAGCATGCTGGTGACTGATGGCACTTCATTGAGCGCCCGGCCATTGGCCAGAAACACCACCACCGTGTCCTGTTCCGGGAACCAGGAAAACTCGGCGGAATAGCCGAAATAGATCCCGTCATGGCCCCAGACCGGGCCCCAGTCGCTTGAACCGATCATAAACCCATAGCCATAAGACCCGTCACCGGCAAAAACGGTATCGGTTGTTGCACGCTCGATCGCGTTCGGACCCAGCAGCACCCCCTCAACAAACAGCGCACGGGCGAATTTGACCAAGTCCTCGGTCGTTGAAATCACCCCGCCATCGGCCAGTTGATCGCCAACATCATAATCGGTGACGTCTTCAAGTTGCCCGTCGCCATTGGCATCATCAAAGCCGCGCGCCAGCGATGCAGGCCTTGGAAACCGTCCAAAGGATGTATTGATCATCTCGGCCGGCTCGAAAATCCGGCGGTTAAACACTGCCTCGATATGGTCACCCTCGACCGCCTCGATCATCACGCCGAGCAGGATGAAATTGCTGTTGGACGGCGCATAGTTTGTTCCCGGCGCAAAGTATGCTTCACGATCAGCAATCAGCGGCAACAACTCGACATTGCGCCAACCGTGCTGCGGGTCACGCCCGACCAGCTCAAAAAAGAACTCGCCATCAAGGTAATCGGGAATGCCTGAACTGTTGCGCAGCAAATCACGAATGGTCGCACGATCGGCATTGGCAATGCGATCACGGAAGGCCTCGGGCAGGTATTTGCCAATCGGATCGGCCAGATCAATCCGCTTCTCGGATGCCAGTTGCAGGGTCACAACCGCCGTCATCATCTTGGTCAGCGATCCGATATAAAACTGCCGATCCCGCGTCATGCCGGTTTCGGGCCGGACACTGGCATAACCGGTGGCGGCATAGCGCACAGTGCCTTCGCCATAACCAATCGCCACCACCGCCCCGGGAAGTCCGGCATGTTCGACATATTGATGCAGGAATTTTTCCAGCGGGTCAGACGGCGCGTCCTTGGTGCTTGCGCTTTGCGCCCATGCAGGATGGCTCGCGGACATGATAAATGCCACCGCCAATATCGCCATCGCACATGCGGGAATACGCCAGAATGCCGGGTTCAAATCGCTTTACTCATCCTGTCCAACCATGCCCAGCTTCGGGCAAATTGCTTTCCGCCCGGTTAATCCGGACTTTCCGAGAGCTTTGATATCCATGCCCTCAGCGCCGCCTCAAGGTCATTGGTGCGGACCGTCACCGGGCTTTCACCCGCTTCGTCATAAACCGGCGCGATCTCAGTCATGTCCGGCCCGACATTTATGATGTAGGCATTCATCGCCATTTCCCAAGAGGCTTCAAGACCTTGGCGCACCTTGCCAACGTGGGAAAGCACCTCAGCCGCCCATTGGTCCGCGCGCCCGATATCCATCACAAGACAAGCCGCAATCCGGTCATGCCCCGGATCGTCAGTCACCTTGCCCGGCCAATCGGGCAGCGGGAAATCACCGGTTGTCATTATAAAAGTCTTTCATCACCTGCCGTTTGCCACCCCTGATCAATACAGCGGAAAGGCCGTGTTGATATTGCCCGCATTTGCCCCGTGACTGAGTGTGGCAAAGGCGATGTAAAAGCGCACACCTTCCGATGGGCCAACGCAATATCCCGCACCCGCCACCGAGCCGCCTTCGGGTCGGTTGAACCCGCAAGATGCCCAATGCGGCGCGCCGGTCGGGCAGGCCACCTGATGGTCATGGGCATAAATAATGGATTTCTCCACCTCCGCCTGACTGCATGCGTCGGGGTAAATGGTCGAAAACTTTGACGGGTTGGGTCCATCGGGGTTCACCAGTGTGATGGTCGCGCCATACACGCCACTGGCATTTGGTTCTTGGGTGATCTTTACATCCGCGACACTGGCCGGATTGATGCCATCCGGGCGGGAATGGAAACCCTTGGCCCGATTGCCATCGACCTCACCGCAAAAGACATGCTCGATATTGATCGGCGGTGTGGTGTTACTCCAGTGCGGCTCGGCGGGGCAGACAACCTGTGCCTGCGCAAACGCAATCGCCGGCAACACCATCCCGGCAAAAAAGCAGAGGCAAAACCGTAAAAGCCCAGTCATCAAAGACCTCCTTCCCCGCGCGCCACAGATCAAAGCTGCGAAAATTCAAGCCCGATGCGAAGGGCCAGCACACTGGCCGGTTCAAAACGCATCGGCACCCCGCCAAGCTTGCCGCCATGCCACTGCGCCTTGGTCAGGACAAACGCGCCCAGCGGCAGGGCATGACTGCCCCGGAAATTGACCAGGGCACGGATTTCCTTGGGCTTGCGGATCGCTTCATCACGCCACAGGCAGTGATAAGCAAAAAGTGGCGTGCCGGAGCGACGATCAAGGAACACAAACGGCACCTCATATTGCCCCCAACGGGCGTAATACAGGCTTTCCATCCCGACACTTGACGTCAGGAACTGGGTCTGGATCGCGGTTTCCGCCAACCGCGTGATGGTGGTACTATCAGATGCCCGAACACCAATCAAACCGGTGCGCAAACCCGGATGAATGAGGTGCACCTTGAACGCCACTGCACGCTGAAACGGTTTGGCATCCTGATCGACACGTTCAAGGCGGCGCACCAGCCAGGCACTTTCAAGATATTCAAGATACCGCCGAAGCGTGTTCTTGGCGATATCAAGCTCGCGCGCCAGCACCTCGATCGAAAATTCCGAACCGGTGTTATAGGCCAGAAGCGCAAACAACCGATGCAGGTCCGACGGGCTTGAAATGCCATGCAGGCCCGGCAAATCCGAATGCAATGACCGGTGAATGGCCCCGGCCTCGCCATTGGCGGCATGAAAACCGCCTTCGTTGATGTAATCCTCAAACAGGTCGTTGAGTGCCACCAACCCGTCCGGCACATCGGCGGTATAGCGCCCGACATTGGGCGTTTCGGGCAAGACATCACTGGGTGCGATGCCCTTTTGCTCAAGATACTCGGCAAAGCTGAAGGGGGGTAAAAACAGGCTTTGGATATATTCCGCATTATCGCCCGCAGGTGCGAGCGCACTGACCGCCACCACGCGTAACATCGGATCGGCGGCGAGCAACTTGATCAGGCTTGCCTCCCAGTCGCGCTGATAGGATACCTCGTCAATAAACAGCCAAAGCGGGTGATCGGCCGAAATCCCGCGCATGGAGCGCAGCAGCTTCGGCAAACGCGGCAGGTCGACCTCAAGAAACAACGGATGTTCAAGCGAGATATAGCAAACATGGCGCCGCGGCGTGTCGGCATTCAAAAGCTCCGCCACGGCCTGGCGCATCATCACGGTCTTGCCCACCCCGCGTGGGCCGGTCAGAACAACCGCCTTCTGGCCGTCATTCTTTTCGATCGCCGCCCAGAACCGCTTGAAAAAGGCGCGTTGCGGCAGGCCTTGCACCTGATCATCGGTAACGCCATCCCACCACGGGTTATCAAGCATCAAACGATGCAGAAAATCCTGTTCGCCGGGATGCTCGATCATGGTCGTCATATGGTGCTCCCCAAAAGCTGCCTGCCCTATAGCGCACTATATGGGCAATTTTTCCGACTTTGCCGAAAAAACCTTTAAATTAGGTATAGTGATAAACGCTATTTGGGGGTTTTGCCGCAAGGAACTGCAAACAAAAAGAAAAACCGGACCTCCTGAGAAGTCCGGTTTAACTGTTTGACGACGGTTCTTCGGGTCAAGACCCGTGCTAACGCGAGGGGGGATTTGGGGTAGCTGTTAAAACCGCCGTCAATCTCGTCAAAATGCTCTGCTCGTGCTTAGGCCTTCGGCCCATCCGTTTTGGTATCGTCCGGCTTGCTGTCTTTATCGGCCTTGCTGGCTTCGTCATCCTCTTTCATCTTTTTGAATTCGGATGCCATGCGGTAATCGCCAGATGCGACAAAGCCCTCCATCGAACCGGTGCGCCGTTCCAGATCGTCAAACTGCTCGCGCAGGTCTTCCATCCAGCTTTCTTCATAATCAACACCAACCGTCGGGCGCTCGTTTGCGGCATCCGCCGTGCTGTTGTTCTGGCGGGCGGCACGTCCGGCCGATGTGCTTTGGCCGGCACCGCGCACTTTACCGCGCAGAGCATCAAACCACTGCGGATGATGGACATAGGCCCACGCCAGACCAAACAGCATCACGCCAACCGGGAAGCTGAAGATCAGAACCAGAATGAAGGCAATCAGCACCCCTTTGCGCGGAATGCCAAAGGCTTCTGAAATGCCGCGCGTGGTCCGGCCGATCACACCATGACGCCTGGAACCGTCCGGGTTATGCCGTGAGCCACATCCACAGCGCGAGCGTCTTTTGTGACTGCGCCCAAAACCGTCTCCGGCAGTAGCTTGCTGAGCAGTCATATCCTGTTCCTCCATTCGGCAACCTCGGCATCTAACAGGCGTTCAAGTGTTTCGACACGCGTTTCGAGTCGCTTTGCCCGTTGTTTCAGACCCGCCACCGCTTCCTTTTCGCGGGCTGTCTGTTCCGGGCTTTGCGGGCGTTGCTCGGCCTTCATGCGTTTCCAAACCGTGATGTAATGAAACACCACCCAAACCGGGCCAACAACGGTGATCAAAACGATAAGAGGTACGGCAATCGCCCACATATTCGACATCTCGTTCTTTCAAACAGATCAACGCATCGAAACACGAAAACCCGTTACTTATTTGTCTTTTTTCGCGTCGCTTTTTACGCGTGCTTTCAGTTCCTTAAGATCATCCTCGATCCCGAGCTCGGCCTCAAGGTCTTCGAACTGTTCCTCAAGGCTCTGTCCGCGACCAAGGTCCCAAGAGTCCGCACTCGCTTCAAGCTCGTCAATCCGGCGTTCCATCTGCTCATAACGCAGAAGCGCCTCGTCGATCTGACCGGAATGCAGCTTTTCTTTCATTTTGACACGCTTTTCAGCCGTCTGCATGCGGATTTCAACCGTACGCTGTTTCGCCTTGGCTTCGTTCAGCTTGTTCTGAAGCTTATTGAGGTCCTCGTCATACTTGCCAAGGGTTTCCTCGATCACTTCCAGTTCACGCTCAAGCACAAGGCTCTGATCGGCCAGACGACGGCGCGCCATCAGTGCGCCCTTGGCCAGATCATCACGGCCCTTGGAAACAGCAAACTCTGCCTTGGTGTCCCATTCGACCTGACCGTCATGAAGCTTCTTGAGCTTGCGCTCGACTTCCTTCTTGTCCGCAATCGCCTTGACGGCGGCGGAACGCACCTCAACCAGGGTGTCTTCCATTTCCTGAATCATCAAACGCACCATTTTCTCCGGATCTTCGGCACGATCCAGAAGCGAGTTGATGTTGGCATTTACGATATCGGACAAACGCGAAAACACGCCCATTGTCTGATCTCCTTAATTAATCGGGGGACGCTACAAATTCTGCACTCTCTACTTCAAATGCCGTGCCAGTTTTGAAATCCCATAAAATCAATAACTTAATTAATCATCAGACTTTTTGTTTAACTTTTATCGCGACAATAATGACGTTTTTCGATAACGTTTTTCGCGAAATGGATAGTTTGCAACCGATATTGGGCGAAGACCCCGTTTTTCTGGCCGCCCTTGAACATGTTTCACGCTTGGCGCCGATTGAACGCCCGTGTCTGGTGATTGGCGAACGCGGCTCGGGCAAGGAACTGATTGCCGCCCGCCTGCATTACCTGTCGCGCCGCTGGGGTGGACCACTGGTCAAGGTCAATTGCGCCGCTCTGTCTGAGACCTTGCTTGATACCGAACTGTTCGGGCACGAGGCCGGGGCGTTTACCGGGGCGACCAAACGCCATATCGGGCGGTTCGAACGTGCGCACGGCGGCACCATCATCCTCGACGAAATCGCCACAGCCAGCCCGGTGGTGCAGGAAAAGCTTCTGCGTGTTGTTGAATATGGCGAGATCGAGCGCGTCGGCGGCTCGGAAGTCATCGAAGTCGACACCCGCGTCATTGGTGTGACAAATGAAAATCTGCGCGAACTGGCCAAAACCAACAGGTTCCGCGCCGATCTGCTTGATCGCCTCGCCTTTGACGTCGTCGCCGTGCCGCCACTGCGCCAAAGGTCTGATGATATACTCTTACTCGCCGAACAGTTCGCGCTTGAGATGACCAAACGCCTGGGCCGCAGCGTATTTCCCGGTTTCTCGCGCAATGCCGCCGAACAATTGCTTCGCTACCCTTGGCCCGGCAACATCCGCGAACTGCGCAACGCGGTTGAACGCAGCATCTACCTCTCTGAAGACGACGAAGCCCCGCTGGCCCACATCACCATCGATCCGTTCGAGGACATCTGGTCCGAGACCGACCGTGACACACCGACACCTGCGGAAGAAGTCGACACGCCGCAACCAGACACAAATATCGACTTCAAAACACAGGTCGCCAATTTCGAAATCAAACTGCTTGAACAGGCCCTGCGCCAAAACGCCAACAACCAGACCGAGGCTGCCAAAAGTCTTGATCTGAACTATCACCAGTTTCGCAGGTTACTGGAAAAGCACGGACTTCTGCCCGGGCGTCAGGATTAAGGCCGATGCATCAGCCAAGAACACCGAACTATCGCAAAAGCGATCCGGTGATGCGCTGGAACCTGCCGGACCGTGTGTTCTTTGCCTGTGGTGCCTGCCACATCCTCGCCCACGCCTTTATCAAGCGATACAGTGCGATTGGGGAGCTCACGGCACTTTGGCT
This sequence comes from Thalassospira sp. UBA4513, assembly GCF_002388495.1. Taxonomy (NCBI): domain Bacteria; kingdom Pseudomonadati; phylum Pseudomonadota; class Alphaproteobacteria; order Rhodospirillales; family Thalassospiraceae; genus Thalassospira; species Thalassospira sp. UBA4513. The sequence goes on along the minus strand of NZ_DGMR01000039.1, from coordinate 210,058 downwards.
TCACCCGAAAAGCGGCCATCCGGGCAATCACATTGTCGTCGCCCACGATGACTGGGTGTTTGATTATCATGGCTACAGCAAGCGTGCAGCGTTCATCAGCCATTGCATCCGCCGGGCCAGACAGCGTTGGCCGGACTGGAATGTCGAAATCAAAGAAATCCCGCACGGCGTTTTGATTTCCGAGGAAAAATCGCGCCAGATCGATGGGCTATGGCTTCGTGAACCCAAACAGTTCCTGCATGATGCCTTGCCGCGCGCGGAACGCTTCCTCGAACGCTTCGCCCCGCCACCGATCTAACAATCAACCGACGCGCACCTCGTCAATCCGCCAACGCCCGGGCAATCACCATCCGCTGGATATCGGACGTGCCTTCATAGATCTGGCACACCCGCACATCGCGATAGATGCGCTCGACCGGGAAGTCCTTGAGGTAGCCATAGCCACCGTGGATCTGAATGGCGGCCGAGCACACTTCTTCGGCAATTTCGGAGGCGTACATTTTCGCCATGCAGGCCTCTGTCAGGCATGGCTTGTGATCATCGCGCAAGGCAGCGGCGCGATGGACCAGCAACCGGGCGGCATCGATCTTGGTGGCCATATCGGCCAGACGAAACGCCACCGCCTGATGATCAATGATCTTTTTGCCAAACGTTTCGCGTTCGTTGGCGTAATCCTTGGCCGCCTCGAACGCCGCACGCGCCATACCGACCGACTGGGCGGCAATGCCGATGCGACCGCCTTCAAGGTTGGCAAGCGCGATCTTGTAGCCCTGCCCTTCCTCGCCCAGCATGTTTCCGGCTGGCACCCGGCATTCAACAAACGTGATCTGGCAGGTATCCGAGGCATTCTGACCAAGCTTTTCCTCAACCCGGGATACGACATAACCCGGCGTGTCGGTCGGCACGATAAAGGCCGAAATGCCACGCTTGCAAGCATCCGGATCGGTGACGGCAAAGACGATGGCGACATCGCCCTCGGACCCCGATGTGATGAATTGCTTGGCGCCATTTAAAACCCAGTGATCGCCATCGCGCACCGCACGGGTGCGCAGTGCACTGGCATCTGATCCGGCCTGCGGTTCGGTCAGGCAAAAGGCCCCGATTTTTTCGCCGCGCGCCATCGGCACGAGAAATTCCTGCTTTTGGGCCTCTGTCCCGAATTTCAGGATCGGCATGCAGCCGACAGAGTTATGCACCGACATGATGGTCGAGGTCGCGCCGTCACCAGCGGCAATTTCTTCAAGTGCAAGCGCATAGGCGACATGATCCATGCCCGCTCCGCCATATTCATCAGGCACCAGCATGCCCAAAAAGCCAAGCTCGCCCAGGCCTGCAATCGCCTCGGCCGGGAAGGTATGGTGGATGTCCCATTTTGCGGCATTGGGTTTGAGTTCGTTTTCGGCGAACTCGCGCGCGGTATCGCGCACCATGATCTGATGTTCTTCCAACCGCATGACGGCCACCCTCCCACTTACAGGCGATGTCCGGTCCTGCGATCAGAAGATCGTTGTCATCAGACCGGGCTTACTCTTCGCCCTGAACAAATTTGTCCTGCGCGGCATCAAAGCGCCACAGGATCCCTTCTTTCATGCCGTACCACCAGCCATGCAGCTTGAGGTCTCCGGCCTCGACCCGTTCCTTGATGAACGGGAACGACATCAGGTTTTGCAGCGAGTTACGGATCGAATGACGCGATACCTTGTCGACATCCGGGCCATGTTCGAGACAGCATTTCGAAATGCTGACCCACTCGCCGATAAAGTCACGATCCGGCACCTTGCCCGCTTCGCCGTGTTCGACTAGAGCCTCCATGCCACCGCACGCCGAATGGCCCAGAATGACGATGTCCCTGACCTTCAGATCACGCACCGCAAATTCGATCGCCGACGACGTCCCGTGATAGTTTTCATCGGGCTCATAGGGCGGAACAAGGTTTGCCACGTTACGGATGACAAACATCTCGCCCGGTTCGGCATTGGTCAGGATGGCGGGATCAACGCGGGAATCAGAACAGGCAATCAAAAGAACTTCCGGTCGCTGGCCCATATTGACCAGGTCCTCGACGCGTTCCGGGCGCTGATCATAATACATCGCCTTAAAGCTCTTGAACCCGGCAAGCATCCGATCAACGGTTGGCTTTGACATCTCGCGAAGTCCCCTATTCTGTCATAACGCTGTCGACAAAATAGGACCAAATTGCCCAAGTTGATAGTCCCCATTCCAACCTTTTGAACCGTTCTAAACGTGCGATCTCCTTTGTTTCGCAGACAACCAAACCCTGACGTTCCTAGAAACGATCCGCGCGCAGCACCTGACAGTCACTGATTGTGACAACGCCGATATGACGATCCACCACCTCGAACGCGGCCTCAAGCATCCGGTCAAGCTTCTCCGGGCGGATGATGCAAATCACCTGAACCATACCGCCGCCGCGCGATACGGTATCGTCGCGGCTCCAACTGCCTGACCGACCCGATCCGCCAAGTACTGGCAGCACGGAAAAGCCGGTAACCCCCGCCCCTTCAAGCGCCTGACGCAGGCGGCTTTCCATAATGGCTTCGATAATGATCGCCACGCGTTTAGCATCATGCTTTTCCATGGGATTAACCTCCGTGAACGGCGCTGGCCATCGCAAGATAAAGCGGAATGCCAAGCGTCAGGTTGAAGGGGAACGTCACGCCAAGCGACAGCGTAAGATAGACCGACGGATTGGCCTCAGGCAGGGCAACACGCATGGCCGCAGGCACCGCGATATAACTTGCCGAGGCGGCCAGCACCATCAACAGCACCGCTCCACCAAGCGACAGGCCGATAATCAGCGCAAACGCCAGTCCAAGGCAGGACCCGATCACCGGCATCAACATCCCGAAAACAAGCGGCCCCGGGCGCAGCACCGCACGCCCCTGTTTCAGGCCACGCCCGGCAACCAGCCCCATATCAAGCAGGAACAGGCAAAGAACCCCCTGGAAGGGCGAAACAATCAGGGCTTCGATCTTGGCCATGCCCTCGGCACCGGTGATCCAGCCGATAAAGAAACTGCCGACCAGCAGGACGATGGAACCATTGAGCAGGATTTCACGGATCAACGCGCCATCCATCCGGCCCTTGCCGCCTGATGACACCAGCAACAGGGCCGAGAAGATGGCAGGTGCCTCCATCGCGGCAGCCACCGCAACCATGTAACCTTCTGCCACAATGCCCGAACTTTGCAGGACCGAAGTTGCCGCGACAAAGGTCACGATCGAGATCGAGCCATAATGCCCTGCCACCGCAGCAGCATCTGTTCTGCTCAGTTGCGAGATCCAGCGCAAAAGCGCAAAGGCAATGAAGGGCAAGACAAAGGACAGGATCACGCCCGCCATCAGGGTCATGCCAAGTGTCAGGTCGATCCCGTTATTTGAGACCGCCACCCCGCCCTTGAAACCAATGGCAAACAGAAGATAAAGCGAAATGCCTTTGGCGACGGCTTCCGGGATCGTCAGATCCGATCGCGCAAGGGCAGCTCCCACCCCCAGAACAAAGAAAAGAACGATGGGCGACAGAAGATTTTGCGCCGCCAGGCTCAACACATCTTGCATGGCTGTCCCTTGACTATGATACCCCGGTGCTGGTGTCGCGCAAGCAGCCTCGTCCCTGCGCCAAAACCGCAATTCCGATAGCAGGATCACGGTTTTCTGTCATCAGAAAGCCGCCCCCCAATCACAGGGGCGTAACTTCGTTCACATAATTTACCAAAAACTTAAAGCAGCTCGATGGCAACCGCCGTGGCCTCGCCGCCACCAATGCAAAGCGACGCCACGCCCTTGGTCCCGCCATGGGTTTTAAGCGCATGGATCAAGGTCACCAGCAACCGTGCGCCGGTGGCACCTATCGGATGGCCGAGTGCACAGGCACCGCCATGGACATTGACCTTGCCGTGATCAAGTTCCAGATCACGGATCGCAGCCATCGCCACCACGGCAAAGGCTTCGTTGATTTCCCAAAGATCGACATCGTCCTTGGACCAGCCGGTTTTGCCCAGCACCTTTTTGATCGCATCAATAGGGGCGGTCGTGAACCAGCAGGGTTCTTGCGCGTGGGTCGACTGACCAACGATCTTGGCAAGCGGCTTAAGACCGCGCTTTTCAGCTTCCGACGCGCGCATCATCACAAGGGCCGCGGCCCCATCAGAAATCGATGCTGAATGGGCAGCCGTCACCGTGCCGTCCTTGGCAAAGGCCGGGCGCAGGGTGGGGATTTTTTCAGGTTTGGCCTTGGGCGGCTGTTCGTCGGCATCAATGGTGACCTCGCCCTTGCGGGTGTTAAAGGTCACCGGGGTAATCTCATCGGCAAAATGGCCGGACGTGGCGGCATTTTGCGCCCGCGTCAGCGAGGTAATGGCATAGTCATCCTGCTCTTTGCGGGTAAAGCCGTATTTTTCGGCGGTCGCCTCGGCAAAGGTGCCCATCGAACGGCCCTTGTCATAGGCATCTTCCAGACCATCGAGTGCCATGTGGTCATAGACCATGTCATGACCGTATTTGTGGCCCGACCGCATTTTCGGAAGCAGGAACGGCGCATTGGTCATGCTTTCCATGCCACCCACCACCATGACATCCGCACCACCGGCGACCAGCGTATCATGGGCAAACATCACGGCCTTCATGCCCGATCCGCACATCTTGTTGATCGTGGTCGCTCCCGCCGCACGCGGGATGCCGGCATGCCAGGCGGCCTGACGGGCTGGGGCCTGCCCCTGACCGGCGGGCAACACATTTCCCATGATGACCTCATCAATATCATCGGCGCTAATACCGCCGCGCTCAAGCGCTGCCTTGATGGCAACACCGCCCAGCTCGGCGGCAGTCACGCTGGCAAAATCCCCCTGCAGGCCGCCCATCGCGGTGCGGGCACAGGAAACAATGACGATCGGATCAGAAGTGCTCATGATATGGGTCCGTTTGTTCGTGGGACGAAGTTTTCGGTTTTAACACTCAGGCGGTTTCGCCAAACAGTTCGCGGCCAATCAGCATGCGGCGGATTTCGCTGGTGCCCGCCCCAATTTCATACAGCTTGGCATCGCGCAGCAAACGGCCGGTCGGATATTCATTGATATAGCCATTCCCGCCCAGCGTCTGAATGGCTTCAAGCGCCATCCAGGTTGCCTTTTCGGCAGCATAGAGGATCACACCCGCCGCATCCTTGCGCGAGGTTTCCCCGCGATCGCACGCCTTGGCGACTTCGTAAACATAGGCGCGACACGCATTCATCGTGGTGTACATATCGGCGATCTTGCCCTGCATCAGCTGGAACTCGCCGATCGCCTTACCGAACTGTTTGCGTTCATGAATATAGGGCACGACCACATCCATGCAGGCGCGCATGATGCCGGTGGGACCTGCGGCCAGAACCGCGCGTTCGTAATCAAGGCCGCTCATCAAAACCCGCACACCGCCATTGAGCTGCCCCAAAATATTTTCCTCGGGCACTTCGCAATCCTGGAATACGAGTTCGCAGGTGTTGGAACCCCGCATCCCCAGTTTGTCGAGCTTTTGCGCCGTCGAGAACCCCTTGAAGGTCTTTTCAATGATAAAGGCGGTAATGCCCTTGGGCCCGGCATCGGGATCGGTTTTGGCATAGACGACCAGCGTATGGGCATCCGGCCCGTTGGTGATCCACATCTTGTTGCCATTGAGGATGCAACGATCGCCCTTTTTCTCGGCCTTAAGCTTCATCGAGACAACGTCGGATCCAGCGCCCGGCTCGCTCATCGCCAGCGCCCCGATATGTTCGCCACTGATCAGTTTGGGCAGGTATTTGGCCTTCTGTTCGGGCGTGGCGTTGCGTTTGATCTGGTTGACGCACAGGTTGGAATGCGCGCCATAGGACAGCGCGACCGAGGCCGAAGCACGGCTGATTTCTTCCATGGCGATCACGTGCTCAAGATAGCCAAGGCCGGTACCGCCGTCTTCTTCGGACACTGTCATGCCCAGCAGGCCAAGATCACCGAATTTGCGCCAGAGATCGTTGGGGAACTGGTTACTGGCATCAATCTCGGCCGCGCGCGGGGCGATTTCGGCCTCGGCAAAAGACGAGACGGTTTCGCGGATTGCATCCGCGGTTTCGCCAAGATCGAATTTCAGTCCGGGGAAGTCGAAAAATGCCATGTTCCTGTTCCTGCCCTGCGAATTCTGGTTATTTGATAAAAGTGAATAATCAGCCCGATTATGCGGCGCTGGTGAGTAATTCCGGCGGAAGCTTCATCACCTTGAGCGTCTGAAGCGATGTCGCACAGAGGACCGTTTCGGTATTCCTCATACCAAAGACATCGATGCGGGTGACGATGATCGACCGACCGCGTGAAACCACCTCGCCGACCGCGCGCAACTGATCGCCCATACCGGGTGCAACGATGTTGAGTTTGTATTCAATCGTCAGCATGCCCTGATCGGCCTCGACCAAACTCCAGCCGGCAAAACCCCCGGCGATATCGGCGAGCCCTGCGATCAGACCGCCATGGAAATAGCCGTTATGCTGCAACAAATCAGGCCGCGTTGGCACAATCACCTCGACCCGGCCCGGTTTGACATCAGAAACCTCGGCCCCGATTGACAGATTGTAGGGCTGCTGGGCGAAACGTCGACGCACTTCGGCGACGTAATCGGGATTTTGCGGTTCAAACGAGGCCATGTCGCGATCCTGTGGTGAAACCGGCGCGATGAGGATCAAGCACACCGGGATATGACGCGACTCTGTTGTAGTTGACGTTAACGTTAACGTCAAATTAAATCCGCATAGCTATACCGGTTTTTTGATGCGCCGGGCAGCATAGAGACAAAATCGGCGTCAAGCCGCCGATATTCAACGGTTTCGGATTGCAGTTCGCGCGCTGGGCGCGGAAAAACCCCATGATTTCAGAGGTATAAATAAATGTGAGGAACCCTCACATTGCCGGTGCTGCAATAATCGGGACAGTTTGTTCACGGGTGCGACAGAGGCATCCCGCGTAAGCGCCGCGACAAGCCTCAGTTGGCCTGACCCTAGTTAGCCTGACCCTAGTTAGCCTGACCGCAGTTAGTCTGGCCCCAGTTGGTTTGACCCCAATTGGTCTGACATTAGCTGGTCTGACACTAGCTGGTCTGGCCCTAGCTGTGGTCTAGCCCTAATTGGTCTGGTCGCCCCATTCCTGGATGCTGGCTTCGAGCATTTCGGTCATCACATTGCGGGAGACGAGATCGAAGACGGCACGCGACAGGCGGCCGCGCAGTTCGCCGGTGTTGCATTCCGATTTGTGCGACATGGTCAGATAGAGGTTTTCGGTGCTGACCGGGGTGTCGTAACTGCGGATATTGGTGATGTTTTCGCGGGCGGCCACGGCCTTGCCGGGGAATTCTTCGTAGATCAGGTATTCCGCCCGACCAAGCGAGAGCATCTGCAAGCCTTGTTCGAGGCTTGGTACTTCGCTGATGGTCAGATTGTGGCGGGCATAGGTGTCAAACGCCTGTCCGAAACTGTTATTGATCACGGTCAGGCCATCGATCCCGACCAGATCGGACCACTGGCTGTAGCGCAGATCAAGATTGTCATGCGTCCAGATCACGGTGCGCGTCCCCTGAAAGGCCGGATAGAAGTAATCCATATATTCGAGACGCGGCAGGGTCAGGAAGGCACCGGCGATCAGATCGATCGTTCCGTCGCGCATATGTTGCTGCACCCGGCCCCAGTTGCCCGAATAGACGACGTCGACTTCAACACCAGCCAGTTCACCGGCCCGTTTGATGAAGTCGGCAGCAGCACCTTGCAGGGTATGGCCATCCTTGGCCACCCAGAGATAGGGCGGGTAATCCGGATTGCCCGACGCAACCAGACGCGAACAATCGCGCTGCCCGTCGGCATCGGAAACAGATCCGCTTTTGCCCGACTGTGCACGCACAGATCCCGAGCCAACAACGGTCGCCAAAAGCACGGCCAGAAATGCAATTCTGATGCTCATCATTACCACTCTTCCTCTGCCTGCATTTCGGAGCCCTGAGGCACACAGGACAGATACCTTACGCTTAGGTTTAGTAAATTTAGACCAATTCCCCACTTCAGGATAGGTCTAAACAGATTAATGCTCCAAACCCGTGCGCGAAACACAGGCCAAAATAGCGAGGGACCAGCTGTTTCCAGCCGGTCCCCCTTTAACAATGTCCCTGTGAAGTGCTGCGCACCGGCATGACGTAAACGTCTATGCCGTTCCCCGGCGCAGCCCCCATACAGTACCCGCAATACAGCGGGGCAGAATTATGCCGAACGGCGTTTCATGCCCTGGTTGCCGCCGCGACCTTCGCTGCGACCACCTTCGGCACGACGCGGACGGTCGTTGAAGTCACGACGGGCACCGTCGCGCGCACCGGCACCATCACGGGCACCATCGCGACCGCGGAAGTTACCACCACGATCACCGCGAGGCTTGTCCGCAAAGCGACGTTCGTCACGGTTGCCGCCTTCACCACGGGGGCGGAAGTTGCCACCGCGGCCGCCACTGCGCTCTTCACGATCGCCGCGCGGTGCACGGTCATCATTATCAAAGCGCGGCTTGCGGTCATTGCGGAAATCACCGCCATCACGACGCGGACGATCATTGAAGTCACGACGTGCGCCATCACGGCCACCATCGCGTGCCTCATCACGACCACCGAAACCGCGTGCTGCGCGATCACCCTGGAAACCGCCATCGCGGGCACCATCACGGCCACCGTCACGCGGGCCGCCGAAACCACGACCGCGACCACCGTCACGATTGTCACCACGGGCACCATCGCGGCCGCCATCACGACCACCGCCGAAGCCACCACGGCCACGACCGCCATCACGGCCGCCGAAACCACCGCGACCGCCGCCGCCAAAGCCACGACCACCGTCACGGCCACCGCGACCACCACGACCGCCAGCACCAGCACCGGCACCGAACGAACGGGGCGGCGGGGCAGCATGGAATTCGTGATCTTCGTCGATATTAACGTCCTGTTTGATCAGGCGTTCGATGTTGCGAAGCAGGCGAATGTCGCGCGGCTCGCAGAATGAAATCGCAATACCTTCGGCACTGCCACGACCGGTACGACCGATACGGTGGACATAGCTTTCGGCATCTTGCGGCAGATCATAGTTCACAACGTGGGTAATACCCGGAACGTCGATACCACGTGCAGCAACATCGGTCGCAATCAGAACCGGGAAACTGCCATTGCGGAAGTTCCGCAGGATTTTCTGACGGATACGCTGCTGTTTGTCGCCATGGATGGCATCGCTGTCGATGCCTTCATCGCGCAGCTGGAACGACAGTTCGTCGGCATCTGCCTTGGTTTTGGTAAACACCAGAACGCGTTCGGATTCGTCACGTTTAAGCAGCTGAACCAGAAGCTTGGTCTTGTCGTGACGTTTCACAAACATGCCAACCTGGGTCACGCGCTCGGTCACGCTGGACTGCGGTGCGGTTTCAACCTTGACCGGGTCTTTAAGCAGACGGTCGGTCAGGTGTTTGACTTCCGGCGGCATGGTTGCCGAGAACATCACGGTCTGATGCGCATTCGGAAGCAGTTCAGCAACGGCCAGAACGTCTTCGGAGAAGCCCATGTCAAGCATACGGTCGGCTTCATCAAGGATGAAGACTTCGACATCGTCGAAACGAACCGTGTTGCGCGACATATGATCCAGCAGACGACCCGGGGTCGCAACCAGGATATCAACGCCACGGCGCAGTTCCTGAATCTGCGGGCCCATCGGGGAGCCACCAAAGACAACAGAGGAAAACAGGCGGATGCCTTTTTTGAAATCACGCAGGCACTGGCCGATCTGGGTCGCCAGTTCGCGGGTCGGCGCCAGAATAACCGCGCGCGGCTGACCCGGTTTCGGGCGCTGCGGGTTTTCGGCAAGACGCTGCAGCAACGGCAGGCAGAATGCAGCGGTTTTACCGCCACCCGTATGGGAAATACCCATCAGGTCCTTGCCTTCGAGAAGTGCAGGAATCGTCGCGGCCTGAATTTCGGTCGGCGCGGAGAAACCGGCAGCTTCAACATTGCGCAGCAGGGGCTCGATCAGGTTGAGCCCATTAAAATTCGTCATAAAGGAAAGTCCTTCGTTTATCCGGTCGGCGCCATGTTAACGCCTGTGGGTGCCTGCCCAAACGAAGTCATGACCGGTGCGCGGCAAAGAGCAGCCACTGCGTCGGACCCTGCATGAGAGGCAAATGATGTGAGGCATCGACGTCATCACGCCGAACCCGCCCTCGCCTTTTCATACAGTTCCTGACAGCTCATTCTGTCTTTGCAAGCGAAGGAATGAGCCGGGTGATACAGGGCATTTGACCATAAGTCAATCAATCCCGGCGCCGATCAGCCATGCAAAAACGCATTCCCCCGGTTATTGGGGTTTGTGACCGTCATAACCATGTAACAAATATCGCACGCAATATTAATCATTTGGTTCTCAAATCATGTGCATATAGTGCGATCACTACAATCGCTTGGAAGGGGATAATCATGCGATTTCGGGTCGTCACGGGGATATTTTCCATTCCCGCCATCTGCCTTTTGGTGCTGCTGGCAATTATCGCCACAGTCGCCCTGAACTATCAAACCAGTCTTCGAAATGCGAAATTTGAACAGATTTCGAATTTGACCGAGGGTGCGGTCACGATCGTCAATAATTATATCGCCAAAGCCAAAAGCGGCGAGATGACCGAAGACGAAGCCAAGGCTGCGGCCCTGGATGTGCTTAATGCATACCGGTTTGACGGGCAGAACTATATCTATGCCACCGATTATAATTACTGCATGCAGCTTGATCCGCTGAGCCCGGAAGATGTTGGCAAGTGCAATCCCGACAGCAAGGTGCGCAACATGATTGTTGCCGCAGCCAAGGCAGGCGGCGATGTGATCCTGTATGAAACCAAGAAGCCGGGTGAAGGTGACAAACTGATCGAGAAGGCCGCCTATGTGCGCCCGATCAAGGAATGGAACTGGGCCCTTGGCGCTGGCGTCTATATGGACGATGTTCAGGCAGAATTCATTTCTGTCATGCAGCGCATTGCGATCATTTCCGTTATCGCAATCATCATTGCCGGTGTTTTGTCCTGGCTTGTCGGCACACGCATTACGCGCAGCATCGTCGGCCTGAACAGCAGCATTCGCACGATTGCCGATGGCGATTACAAGGCACCGGTCGAAACCGAATCCCGGTTCGTTGAAATTGGCGACATGGCCGCCGGTGTTCTGGCACTGCGTGACAAGTCGGCACAGGCCCAGCAGCTTGAAGCCGATGCCGCGGTTCAGAAACAAAAAGCCGAAGAAGAACGCCGCAGCAATATCCGCGCAATCGCCGAAAAGCTTGAAAGCGAAGTCGGTGGTATCGCCAAGGCCGTTGATCGTTCGGTTCAACGCAGTGCCGATCTTGCGGTGAGCATGTCACAGAGTGCGGATGGCATTCTGGGCCAGAGCCAGCAGGTGGCATCTGCGGCCGGTGAAGTTTCCCAGAACGTCGATGCGGTTGCCGCCGCGACCGAGGAACTGTCATCCTCGATCACCGAGATCAACGTTCAGATTTCGCAGATGTCGAACACTGTGGAACGGGCAACCGATGAAAGCCAGAGCGCGTCAAATGACGTTGCCGGCCTGTCCGAGACGGTTGAGAAGATCAAAGAGATCATTGGCCTGATCAACGATATTGCCGGTCAGACCAACCTTCTGGCGCTAAACGCCACCATTGAGGCTGCGCGTGCGGGTGAAGCCGGCAAAGGCTTTGCGGTTGTGGCAAACGAGGTCAAAAACCTTGCCACCCAGACGGCCAAGGCGACGGATGAAATCGCCGCCCAGATCAATGACATTGTTGACGGCACCGAACGTGCGGTCACCGGCATTTCGCGGGTTTCGGAAACCATCGAACAGGTCCGAAGCGCATCAACCGCAATTGCCGCGGCCATTGAAGAACAGGGTGCGGCAACGCAGGAAATCTCGGGCAATGCCAACCGCAGTGCGGATGGGGTGAAACAGATTTCCCAGAGCGTTGACGAAACCATGAAGAATGCCCAGGGCACGACCAACGATGCCGATGAACTGAAATCAGCCTCCGCCGAGCTTTCTGATCGCTCGGCTGAACTGAGCCAGATCATTCATCGTTTCTCGACCGACTTGAAGAACCAAGCCGGGTCGTAAGAACCTGATTTCAAAAAAAAGGGCCGGACATTGATTTGTCCGGCCCTTTTTGTTTTGCGAATTCTTTTTTCCGTTTATTCCGCCGGAAGGTTGTTTTCCTTGCGGAAGGAGTGCGCCGGATAAACACCCAGAATGCGGACTTCGTGCGAGAAGAATTGCAGTTCTTCGAGTGCGTGGCGCAGGCCGAGCTGTTCGGGGTGGGCTTCGACCTCGGCAAAGAACTGGGTCGCGGTGAAGTGGCCTTCGACCATGTAGCTTTCAAGCTTGGTCATGTTGATGCCGTTGGTGGCAAAACCACCGAGTGCCTTATAAAGGGCGGCGGCGACGTTGCGCACGCGGAAGACAAAGCTTGTCACCACCGGGGTGCCGTCATTGGGAATATTGAGCGGTTCACGGGCCAGAATGATGAAGCGCGTGGTGTTGTGTTCGGCGTCTTCGACCTCGGTCCGGAGCACATCAAGACCATAAATCTCGGCGGCCAAAACCGGCGCGATGGCGGCAATCGATTTATCGCCGCGATCAGCAACTTCCTTGGCACAGCCCGCGGTATCCGGGCCGACCACGGCATTGACACCGAGTTCCTTGCGCAGTTTGCGGCATTGGCCAAGTGCGTGAACGTGGCTGTGGATTTCCTTGATGTCTTCGATCTTCGTACCCGGCACGCCAACCAGCGCATGGTTAATGCGCAGGAAGGTTTCACCGATGATATGAACACCCGATTCCGGCAGGATGTGGTGCACGTCGGCCACACGCCCCGCCAGCGTATTATCAATCGGGATCACCGCCAGATCGACATCGCCATCTTCGAGTGCGCTAAAGGCGCCTTCAAAGGTCCTGTACGGTACTGTCGTTGCACCCGGAAAGGCGCGACGGGCTGCCTGATCTGAATAGGCACCGTGCATTCCCTGAAAAGCGATCCTTTGTTGCGCAGTCATCTGGCTGTTTCCTGAATGGTCAAATTGTTGTCGTTAAGAACTTAAAGCACTTGATGCCAAGAACCGCAACTATGCACCCAGCACTTCGCGCGCGCGTTCAAGGTCTTCTTGTGTATCGACACCAAGCGGTACGCCATCAACAAGGGCGACCGCAATCACCATGCCATTTTCAAGCGCGCGCAGCTGTTCAAGCTTTTCACGTTGTTCGAGTTCTGCCGGGGGCAGGGAAACGAACCGATCAAGGGCGGCACGGCGATAGGTATAAAGACCGATGTGATGATAAAGCGGCCCGTCACCATAGGGTGCGGTTGCGCGGGTGAAATAAAGGGCGCGGGCGACACGCCCGGTGCCAAAGGCCGCGACCGCCTTGACCACATTGGGGTTGGTGCGTTCTTCGTCGCGTTTGATTTCAGCGGCCAAAGTCGCGATATCCACCGACGGGTCGGCAAGCGGTTCAAACACCGCGCGAATATCGGCGGCATCAATGGTCGGCAGATCCCCCTGCACATTGACCACCGCATCAAACGTGCCTTCGGGGTCGAACGTTTGCAGCGCCTGATGCACACGGTCCGATCCGCTGGGAAGGTCAGGATCGGTCAGAACGGCAATCCCCCCGGCAGCAGTGACCGCATCGGCAATTTCCTGTTCGGCGCAGGCAACCAGAACCGGACCGATTCCGGCCTCCGTCGCGCGACGCCAAACCTGAACGATCATGGGTTCACCACAGATATCGGCCAGTGGTTTGTTGGGCAAACGCGTGGACGCCATGCGGGCGGGAATTACAACAACAGGATTGCGCGGGGTCGACATTTCTTCGCTCCAATAAGGCACAAATCACCCGTTTTTTGATCTTGCGCAAAGCGTGGTGTGAACAAGCAATGGCAGAACACAGGTTCTTAATCGGCGCGACATTAGCCGGTTTTGGTGCGGCGACGAAAGACGGAATCGCGTTTTGCGGAACACTAGACGAAAGTTCTAAGGCAAGCTTGTTCGCCTTGGTGTTTAAGAAAGGTTGATGCAAATCGCTGAAACGTATAGTTTCCCACCAACCAGTTTTGCCTGCGGTTACACGTGTGTTTCTCTTGATCGAGGATTGCCGGGGACGCATGGGTAGAACATAAAGATAAAACCTGAGAGTGATTAGGCTGTAACGGGGTCCCGTCATGAACACGATGGAAATCAACAAGATCGTCGCCGGCGTTATTTGTGCTGTGCTTCTGGTAGTGGTTGTCGGCAAGGTCGGCAGCGCACTGGTCAGTCCTGAAGAACTGGAAGCACCGGTATATCCGTTCTCCGAAGATGTGATGGCGGGTGCAAATGCCCCTGCTGCTGCACCGGCAGAACCGGCAGGCCCGGAACCGATTCTTGCCATGCTGGCCTCGGCCGACATGGGTGAAGGCGAGAAAGTCTTCAAAAAATGCGCATCCTGCCATGACGCCGAAAAAGGCGGCCCGAACAAAACCGGCCCGAACCTTTATGGCATCGTTGGTGCCGCGTTCGCGCACAAGGATGACTTCTCCTATTCTGACGGGATGGCCAACCATGGTGGCACCTGGGGCTTTGAGGAGCTGAACGAGTTCCTTTACAAGCCGCGCGATTACATCGATGGCACCAAAATGAGCTTTGGCGGTCTGAAAAAGGCCGAAGATCGTGCCGCGGTTATTGCCTGGTTGAACACCAAGTCTGACAACCCGGTCGCCCTGCCCGATCCGGCAGCGGTTGAAGCCACCCAGGCCGCAGAAGAAGCCGTTGACGAAGCCGCCGAAGCGGTTGAAGAAACTGTTGATGATGCCGCAGCCGCCGTTGAAGGCGCGGTTGAGGAAGCCGGCGACGCTGTTGACGCAGCCACCGCGCAGTAAGCACGCAAGCCAAAGACATCGCCTGACCGAGATTTATGGTCAGCACCGAACACGCAGGGGACAGGAAACTGTCCCCTGTTTGCGTTTGGGGGTTTGTCGTTTGGGACTTTATAGATGGCGTCCTTGCCTTCTGGGCCCAAAGCGGAAATAGTACCGGCCATAACCATACCCCGCCGCCAGACATCAACCGCCTGCAGGAATACCTTTATGGAAAATCTCGATCCGTTTTTGGAAATCGCCCACAAACTGGCCGATGCCGCACGCCCGGTCGTGCGCAAATATTACCGCACCCCGGTCGCGGTCGATGTGAAGGCCGATGACAGCCCGGTGACGATTGCCGACCGCGAGGTCGAACGCACCATGCGCGATATCCTGAATGCCGAACTACCCGATCATGGCATTCTGGGCGAGGAGCATGGCCGGGAAAATACCGATGCGGAATATGTCTGGGTGCTCGATCCGATTGATGGCACCAAATCGTTCATTTCCGGCAAGCCGAGCTTTGCGACCCTGATCGCACTTTGCCACAAGGGCACCCCGGTTCTGGGCATTATTGATCAGGCGATTACCGATGAACGCTGGGTCGGCGTGATGGGGCAGGCCAGCACGATGAATGGCGTTGAGATCAGTGCGCGCGAATGCGAAGACCTTAAGAGTGCGACCTTCTTTACCACCGCGCCCGAGCTGTTCAAGGGCGATGCCGCCAAGGCCTATCAGGCGGTTTCGAAAAACTGCCGGGTGCCGATGTATGGCGTCGATGCCTATGCCTATGGCCTGACAGCACTCGGTCTGGCCGACACGGTGGTTGAGATCGGGCTTCAGGCGTATGATTTTTGTGCGTTGGTGCCGGTTGTCGAGGGTGCAGGCGGTGTGATGACCGACTGGGCCGGCAAGCCGCTTCATATCGATAGTGCAGGTGATGTTGTTGCCAGCGGGGATGCGCGTTGCCATCAGGATGTTCTGGCGACGATCAAGGCCGCGATGGCCTGACAGACTTCATTGCCCAGACGCCCCACCGCAAAATTGACCTTGCCGACACAGGATATCCGATGACCAACAATGCCCCGTTTCTCGATATGGCCCACAAGCTTGCCGATGCAGCGCGCCCGGTGCTGCAAAGCTATTACCGCAAGCCGCTTTCTATCGATGAAAAGGGCGATGCCAGCCTTGTGACCGATGCCGACCGGGCGATCGAGCGCACCATGCGCGATCTGATCAATGCGGAGCTGCCGGATCATGGCATTCTGGGCGAGGAATACGGGCCGGAAAACCTTGATGCCCAATATGTCTGGATCCTTGATCCGATTGACGGCACCAAATCATTCATCACCGGCAAGCCGAGCTTTAATACCCTGATTGCGCTGTGTCGTAATGGCAAGCCGGTACTGGGTGTGATTGATCAGGCGATTTTGGATGAACGCTGGATCGGGGTCGAAGGGCAACCGACGACACTCAATGGCAATGTGGTCACGGCACGTGAATGTGCCCACCTGAAAGATGCCACCATTTTCACCACCGGGCCGGACCTTTTCGTGGAGCCAAAGGCGATTGCCGGATATGAGGCGGTCTTTGGGGCCGCCAAGCAGCCGATTTACGGTATTGATTCTTATGGCTATGGCCTGATTGCCATGGGGTTTGGCGATGTGTTGGTGGAATCGAACCTGCAGCCCTATGATTTCTGTGCCGCCGTGCCGGTGATCGAGGGTGCGGGCGGGATCATTACCGATTGGGCGGGCCAAGCCCTTACGATGCACAGCGGCGATCTGGTGATTGCCAGTGGTGACAGCCGCGCCCATGCCGAGGGGTTGGCGGTTTTGCAAAAGGCCATCGCGTAAGGCCGTGTGATACCTTAAACATTTGGCGATCCGCGACCTTTGGGGCAGACTACCCCG
The DNA here is from genome assembly GCF_002388495.1 of Thalassospira sp. UBA4513. Taxonomy (NCBI): domain Bacteria; kingdom Pseudomonadati; phylum Pseudomonadota; class Alphaproteobacteria; order Rhodospirillales; family Thalassospiraceae; genus Thalassospira; species Thalassospira sp. UBA4513. The sequence continues at coordinate 193,199 of NZ_DGMR01000039.1, read as the reverse complement.
GATCAGGGCAACAAGTTGGGCAGCGCCATGTTTGAATGGGTGATCATTCTTTTTCTCGGCTCCGGGCTGGTGTATGGCCTGCAATCGCGCCGCCTGCAACGCCGCAATATTTCATCGCCGATGATGATGGTCCTGACGGGGATGCTGGTCGCCCTGCCGCTGGGCATCTGGCACAGTGCGCCGATGGATGCGCTTTCGGGCAGCATTCATTTTGCCACCGGCTTTGCCGAGATGACGCTTGCGATCATTTTGTTTCTCGATGCCGCGGTGCTCGATTACCGCAAGGAAAGTGCGGCGCGCAATATCGCGATCCGCTTGCTGTTGATCGGGTTGCCGCTGACCATCGGGGTGACGTGGGCGTTTATTGTCGGGCTTGATGCGTCTATCGGGTTGGTGCCGGCCCTGATCCTTGCGCTTATTGTCAGTCCGACCGATGCGGCGCTTGGCCGACCGGTACTGGAAAACAAGGGCGTGCCCGAACCGGTGCGCCAGGGCATCAATATTGAAAGCGGGCTGAATGACGGCTTGGTCCTGCCGGTCTTTACCACCGCAGTTTTGCTGGAAGCCAATCTTCTGAGCAACGGACATCAGGGCTGGGTCGCAGAGGCGCTGCTTGAGATTTCAATCGGGGCGGTGATCGGGGTGGTCAGTGGCTATGTCATTGGTCAGGTGGTCAATCACGCGGTCAAGAACAGGACCATCGTTGCACGGTTTGAACGGTTACTCGGCGTTCTGGCAGCCCTTTTCATATTCCTGCTGGCCGAGGAATTGGGCGGCAATGGCTTTGTCGCGGCCTTTGCCGGCGGGCTTGCGCTTAATATTTCGAGCGACAAGGTCAAGGACGCGATCGAAAGCTTTGGCGAGGCCGAGTCAGAGCTTCTGACCATGCTGACATTCTTTGTTTTTGGCCTGATCGTTGTGCCAGCACTTTATGAAAGCTGGACCTGGACGATGCTACTGTTTTCGATTGCAAGCCTCGCTGTCCTGCGGCCGCTTTGTGTGTGGATCTGCATGATCGGCAGTCCCTATAGCCTGGGCGAAAAGCTTTATATCGGCTGGTTCGGACCGCGCGGGATTGCATCGGTGATTTACATGCTGATCATGGCGACGATGATTGATCCGGTGGCGTTCAAACCATTGTTTGCCGCCGGCACCATGATTGTTTGCATCAGCGTGGTTGCCCATGGCATTACCGCCGCCCCGGCATCGCGGGCATTGGTCAGCTATCTGGCGCGAAAATCCTGAGGAAGGCTGATTTTTGCAGGCTATTGCTGGGAAATGGCAAGACGGATGCCAAGGGCGATGAACATGCCGCCAAGTGCGCGGTTCAACCAGGCGCCGAGCTTGCGACTGCCCTTGATCCGGCCCGCAGTCGAGGCCACCGCCAACACCAGCATGCCCTCAACCACAAAGGCGATCAGAAGCACCATCAGGCCGAGTACGAGAAATTGAACCGCACCATTGCCACGGGTCGGATCAATGAATTGCGGCAGGAAGGCCATGAAGAAAATCGCCACCTTGGGATTGAGCACATCAATCATCACCCCCTGACGCCAGGCGCCAAAGGCGGTCATCGGTTTGGTCGAAATCGGGGCAGCCGGTTCAGCCGATTGCGCAGCAGTTTCGGATTTGGCAAAGCTGCTGCGCAGTGCGCCGATACCCAGCCACACGAGATAAGCCACCCCGATCCATTTGACGATGGCAAAGGCCAGCGCCGAGGTCGCAAGAATTGCCGAAAGACCAAAGGTTGCCGCCAAAACATGGACAAAGGCACCGGAAATCACGCCAAGCGATGAAAACAGGCCGATCTTGCGGCCATGCACCGCGGTTTGCCCGACAATATAGGCCATGTCCGGCCCCGGAGAGATGTTAAGCAACAGGGCGGCAATCAGAAACGGCGTATAGGCAACGAGAAGTTCGATCATCGCAACTGATCCCGGGCGAAAAAGACCAGATCAATCTCAAGCGGGCCCAATCCGGCCTCGATCAGCATGTTGGATAGCTGCCCACGATGGTGGGTCTGATGATTGAACATATGCGCCAAAACCAGATCGCGCGGCATGGTATAGGCATCGCCCGCGACCGAGTGATAGGTAAGATCGGCGGTTACTTCGGCATCGGTCAGGCCGTTGGTGAACTCAATGATCGCCTGATCTTCGGCCACGCGGGCGTGGTGGAGTTCATCGAAGTTTTCATAAAGCACCGTATTGAGCGGCATGGCCACGGGACTGCCGAGCAGGCGGCTCATCCAGATGCGGTCAGCAACCAGTATATGATTGAGCGTGCGCAGGATCGACGGGAAGAAGGCCGTGCGCGGGGCATCGAGTTCGGCCGCTGGCAATTTCGCGCAAAGCCCGTAGGCACGCGAATTGGCCCAGAGATTATATTGCGCCATGCGTTCGAAATAGGCCGCACCGTTCATCTTGTTACTCCGTCTTCAGGTCTGCGATCAGGGCTTCGCCGTCGGGTTTGTTGCGCAAGTTGGCGGTACCGGAGCAACCTGTTCGAGCACCTTGGTCGCCGGTTTGGGAACCCGTTTGGTCAGAATAACCACGTTGCCGACCAATGTCAGCGCCACACCCCAGATTATATTGCCCGTCCAGTGGAAATCCTCAAACCAGGTCGACAACAACAGGGCAACAATCGGGAACATCACCGAACTATAGGCCGCACGATCCGGCCCGATTTTGCCCAAAAGTGTCAGATAGAAGCCAAAGCCCAGAACCGATCCGAACAGGGCGAGATAGACCAAAGCTGCCAAGAATCTGGCACTGGTATCAAACGACACCGGGATCCCGGCAAGCGCGATATAGCCAAACAGCAAGACCGTGCCATAGAGCATGCCATAAGCATTGGCCTGCATGACCGGAACGCCGCGCGCATGGTTGCGTGCGGACGCCATATTGCCAAGTGATGCGATGTAACTGCCCGCAAGGGAGACCAGAAGCCCGATGCTGCCGCCCGTTGTCAGATCGAAGGCGGCCAGATCATTGGCAAAGACCATGGCGATCCCGGTAAGCCCGATCCCGGCCCCGATCAGGGTGCGGGTTTCGGGACGGCGGCGGAAAAAGATCACGCCATTAATCATATTCATGATGACGATGGTTGAAAACACCACCGCCAGAAGCCCGGACGTCAGATGGATACTGGCGACATAGATCAGCACATAGTTCAGCGAAAACAGACAGACGCCCAGAACCGCCATGAAGAAATGATCACGCAGCGTAAAGCGCATCGGCAAACGGCGTAGGCCACACCAAGCCATCAAGATCAGCGTTGCCAAAGCAAAGCGATAGGCCACGGCCACTTCGGGGGCGACCGAAAGCTGATACTGAATGGCAATCCAGGTCGATCCCCAGATCAAGACAACTGCTGCGTAAAGACCGAACATGGCCCAAGGACTCCAAAAGAATTGAAGCCACAATTTAGGGCAGTTCAGAACCGACGCCAAACCAGCTTTTTTGATCCTGCCATTAGGCAAACTAATCCAAAGACCGGAAATCTAATGCATAGCCAATCAGGATTTTTTCGACCGACCTGCTTTGCCGGGCTTTTTGCCGCTGTCTTCTGGTTCGGGGGCTTCAGCACCATCTTCGGGGGTGTCACCAGCCGTGTCGTTAACCGCGTCGTCAGCCACATCATCGATCATGTCATCGGATGTGTCCGGCGCGTCGGGGGCCTCAGTCACATCGGCCTCGTCTGTGCGATCATCAATCTGCTTGGCCGTCGATGATGTCTGATCGCTCAGCGCTGCGTTCTTTTCGGCGCGTTTGCGTTTTTGCCAGTCTTTCCAGATTGCCAGCAATTCGCTGCGCGACTGGAAGATCGGAATGCGGCGTTTGGGTTTGGCTTTTTGCTGTTCGACCGCCAAACCAACTTCAAGCACGTCGTGCTCATCATCGGTGCGGCGCACGATCAGCTCCACCGTGCCATAGGGCATGCGATCACCGAGTTCGAGATCACCAGGCAGATCACGTTCGAGGATTTCGGCCACGGTGAGTTCGGTGTCATCAGCGTCGACGGCAAAGCCATACAGACGACCAATATCGGCAATTCGGGTATCGGCCGGGAAGCTGAAATCGCCAAACAGTTCGACGTCATTGGCCCCCTCGGCCGGACCGGCAAACAGTTGATCGAGCAGGTCGACATGCTTGGGCGGGGTGATGATATAGACCTGATCACCGCCCTGAACCGGCCCGGCAGAATGCGGGCGCAGTGATGCGCCATCACGCAGGATCAGACTTGGCCGTGCCCAGCGCGGAATACGATGGCCGGTGGCAACCGCACTGGCTTCGTGAACGCGATAGACAACGATTTCCTGATTGGCATTGCCGGGCAGTTCAAGATCAATACGATCCACCGGGCCATGGCGGGCCGGCACAATGATGCCCAGCCAATGCGCCATCCGCCGGATCGTCCAGCCCTGCAACAAAAGCGATGTGATCACGACGATGAAGGCGGTGTTAAACAACAGCTGCCCTTCGGGCACGCCTTCGACCATCGGCACAATCGCAAGCAGGATCGACACCGCCCCGCGCAAGCCGACCCATGAAATAAAGGCGGTATCATTGCGTGAGAAGTTAAAGAACATAAGGCACAGCCAGACCGCGACCGGACGGGCGACAAACACCAGAACCAGCGCCAGAATGACTCCCGGAAGGACAACCGTGCCAAATTCGGACGGGGTGGCCAGCAGACCCAAGGTGACAAACATCGCGATCTGGGCAAGCCATGTGGTGACATGCTGAAAACGCCGGACGCCGACGCTCATCTTCATGTTGCTGTTCCCGGCATAAAGACCCGCAACATAGACCGCCAAAAAGCCACTGCCGCCGAGAATACTGGTCGCGCCAAACAGGCTGAGTGCCAACGCCATGGTAATGATCGGCACCAGTCCCGGTTCAAGTTTGACCCGGTTGATCATCCAGACCAGCGCATAACCACCCGCAAGGCCGAAAATCGCGCCAAGACCGATCTGAAGGATGAAGCGTTGCAGGAGTTCAAGCGCGATGTTTTCGCCACCGCCAAGGATAATGAGTTCGACCAGCGAGATGGTCAGAAACACCGCCATCGGATCGTTCGAACCCGATTCAACTTCAAGCGTGCTGCGCGTACGATCACGCAGATTGATCCCGCCCACGCGCAACAGGAAGAACACCGCCGCCGCATCGGTCGAACTGACAATCGCCCCGAACAAAAGGGCGACCAGCCATGGCACATCGAGCACCAGCCAGGTTACCCCGCCAATCACCCCGGTGGTAATCAACACCCCGAATGTGGCCAGCACAAGCGATGGACCAGCCGCGATTTTTAACGTTCGGAGCTGGGTTTCAAAGCCACTGTCAAACAGGATCAGGGCAAGCGCGATGGAGCCGATGAAATAGGCAAGCGGCGCATTGTCGAACATGATGCCGCCAATGCCGTCCTCGCCGGCCGCCAGACCGACAAACAGAAACACCAACAGCAAGGGCGCGCCGACCCGGAAGCTGACCAGACTGGTGAAAACAGCCACCACCACCAGAATCGATGCAATCAGGATCACCAGATTCATCGATTCAATCATTTCGGGGGCTCCTATGTCGGGACATCAGAATGGGTTTGGCGGGTTACGTGCGCAGTACTATCACATAGTGATACTTAGGAAATGATGACCGGCAATGCCATCTCCCCCCGATGACTGATCAAAATTTTCCTGAAACTGTAAAGTCAGGCACGGCCCCCTATTCGTGGTCGGCCTGCGCCGGAACAAATAGGGTTTCCTTGGCTGTCGACAAGGCAATTTCCGGCAGAACTTCGACCACGCCGGGCATTTCCTTGATCGTGTCGGAAATGAAGGATTCCAGATGGCCGGTATCACGCAGGCGCAATTTGACCAGAAAATCAAAGCGTCCTGTCATGTGATGGCATTCCAGCACTTCATCGGCCTTGATCAGGGATTTGACCAGTTTCTTGTTGCCCTTGGCCGGATCGGTGCGCAGCCAGACCATTGCGGTCAAGGCACGGCCAATGGCGTTTGGATCAACCGAAATGCGATAGGCCTGAATAATCCCCTGTTCGCGCAGCTTGCGCACGCGATCATTCACCGCAGAAACAGACAACCCGACCTTTGTTCCCAGAACCGAATAGGACAGTGATGCGTCTTCCTGCAGGATGTCGATCAGTTTGCGATCAATTGCATCCATTTATCTTCCCCCTGAATGGATTTTGCTGATTGCCTTGATCTTACACGAAAAACGAGTGTGCGCGAACTGTTCGCCAAATTTGCCGGGTCTGCCATGCGCCGCTGCCATGCGATACCCCGTTCGCGAGACTGGATTTTTTCCGGATAGCTGCGTAGGGTCAAAACTCATGTCCATGACCGACCCGGCAACTGATATGAGAGAAAAAGCTAGGAAAATGCCGCAGAGCGGGGTGAACCCCGGTCAAGGGGTTTGACGCAGAGGCTTTCTCCCATATCAGTTGTCCTTCGGATCACCCGGATTTGCACGGGCTATTTTGTCGCAAAATCTTGAAAGATATTGATCTTCCGGCGATTTTGCTCCGCATATCCGCACAAATCCGGGAGACCGGGACGATCATGGACATGGGTTTTGACCCTAACCTTTACTTGTAATGATTTTACATCGCCCCGCCTCTGACAATGCAGCCCTGATGGGCGCCCTTCTTATGATCAGTGCTGCAATGTGTTTTGCGGTAATGGCAGTTTTTATCCGCTATGTCACAGCAGACCTGCATCCGTTCGAGGCATCGTTTTTCCGTAACCTGTTCGGATTACTGCCAATGGTGCCGTGGATGGTGCGCCATGGCGCGAGCGGATTAAAGACCGAGCGGTTCAAGCTGCATTTTCTGCGCGGGGTGCTGGGTTTCGGGGCGATGTCGTGCATTTTTACCGCCCTTTCGCTGTCGCCCGCGGCACAGGTCATTGCGATCAACTTTACCCTGCCGATCCTGACCACGGTGCTGGCCGCCGTGGTGGTACGCGAAACCGTGCGCGCGCGCCGCTGGAGCGCGATTGCGATTGGCTTTGTCGGGGCGATGATCGTGATCCGTCCGTTTGGGCAAAGTTTTGAGACCGGTGCGATCCTGGCACTTGGCGCGACGGTTTTCATGGCGTGTGCGATGACCACGGTTAAAATGCTGTCACGGACCGAAAGTGCCAATGCCATCGTAACCTGGATGGGCCTGATCATGACGCCGCTGTCGCTGATCCCGGCCCTGATATACTGGCAGGGACCGACCGTCTGGCAATTGTTCATCCTGTTGATCATTGCCGTGACCGGAACGGCGGGGCAGCAATTGTTGGTGCGCGCCTATCGCACGGCCGATCAGTCCTATGTCATGATCTTTGATTTCCTGCGCCTGCCCTTTGTTGCGGCCTTGGCCTATGTGATGTTTGGCGAAGTGGTTGATTTCTGGACCTGGGCGGGGGCGGCCTTGATCATTGGATCAGCACTTTATATCGCGCGGCGTGAGGCGGTTCTGGCCAAAAAGGCCAAGAGGGAAGCCAGCCTGCCGACCACGGCCCCCGCCGATCCGCAAGCCATCCCGGTGACCCGCGTTGATCGGGATGCCCCCGCAAAGGACAAGCCCGATGCGTGAATGGTTTAACGGACTTCCGCCCTATTTGCAGGCAACCGCCTTTGGCCTGATGGCATCGATCAGTGCGGCGATCTTTTCGGTGTTTGTCCGCCTTGCGACCGAGCATATCGATCCGTTGCAGGCGGTGTTTTTGCGCAATTTCTTTGGGCTTTTATTCATCGCACCGATTGCGTTGCGGGCGGGATTAACGCCGCTTAAGACCAAGCGTTTCCCGATGTTCTGCCTGCGTGCGGTTCTGTCGATGGGGGCGATGAGTTTCTGGTTTTCGGCGATTGCCTATATGCCGCTGGCCGAGGCAACCGCGCTTAATTTCACCGTACCGCTATTTGGCACCATCCTTGCCGCGATCTTTTTGGGTGAGAAAGTTCGCAAATACCGGATTGCGGCCTTATTGGTTGGTTTTGGCGGGGTGCTGGTGATCATCCGGCCGGGCAGCGAAACCGTGCAACTGGCAAGCCTGTTTCCGATTGCGGCGGCGATCTGCATGGCCAGTGCGGGATTGACGATCAAGTCACTGTCGCGAACCGAAAACCCGACCGCCATCATCCTTTACATGATGATGCTGACCACGCCCCTGACCCTGATCCCGGCATTGTTTGTCTGGGAGACGCCGAGCCTTGAGGTGCTTGGCCTGATGGTGGCGGGCGCGTTCATGGCCAACATCACCCAGCTTTGTAATACCAACGCCTTTCGGGTTTATGATTACAGCTTTGTGATCGGGTTTAATTACCTGCGCCTGCCCTTTGTTGTCGGTATCGCACTGGTGATGTTTGGCGAGGTTCCGGAAATCTGGCTGGTGCCGGGTGCCGCCCTGATCATCGGGTCCGCACTTTATATCGCGCGGCGCGAGGCCAAGCTTAACCGCGAAGCCAACCGGATCAAGCGCGGTCTTTCGGCCACCGCAAGCGATCTTGACCCGCCGCCGTCCAACAGGAAGTCGTGACAGCATGCGGACATGGTTCAACACCCAATCCGATGTGATGCGGGCAAGCTTTTTTGCGCTGTTTGCAGCCATTCTGGCGGCGTGTTTTACGCTCACCATCCGCTATGCCACCGAGGAATTGCATCCCTATCAGGCGGTATTTTTGCGTTTTGCCTTTGGCCTGATCCTGATTTTGCCGATGGTGTTGAAGCGCGGGATTGGCAGCCTTGCCACCAAGCGCCTGCCTTTGTTTGGCTTGCGCGGGGTGTTGTCGGCAGCGGAAATGTGTTTGTGGTTTATGGCGGTGTTGTATTTGCCACTGGCAGAGGCGACGACGCTTAATTTCACGGTGCCCCTGTTTGGCACCATTCTGGCCGCGGTGATTTTGCGCGAACAGGTGCGCATTCACCGCTGGCTTGCGATTGTTATCGGGTTTGTCGGTGTGGCGCTGATCATTCAGCCCGGGACAGATACCATGCAAGCGGCCAGTATTTTGCCGATTGCGGCGGCGATCTGCATGGCCAGTGCCGGGTTGATCACAAAGCGGTTGGTGGCAACCGAGTCCACCACATCGCTTTTGTTTTATCTGATGATCATCACCACACCGGTTTCCCTGATCCCGGCATTATTCGTCTGGCAGACGCCAAGCTGGTCTGCACTTGGCCTGATGGCGGTTGCCGCGTTGATGATGAATGTGATGCAGGTTTGTAACGTCAAAGCCCTGCAACTGGCCGATTACAGTTTCTTTGTCGGATTTTCCTATTTGCGTTTGCCGATCATTGCCGTGCTGGCACTGATCCTGTTTGACGAAGTGCCCGATATCTGGATATTGCCCGGCGGGGCGATGATTATCGGGGCTGCGATCTATGTCGCACTTCGGGAACGCAAGCTTGCCAAGGCCAGATAGGGTTTTGGCGACGCGTCACCCATCACCCGTCATATCCCCGCAAACTGTTATAGCGCGCGATTTGATCGGGGCTCAGGATTTTCGGGGTCTTGAGGTGGGTCGACAGATGAACATAGCGCAACCGGCCGAGACTTTGGGTGATGGTGTTTATCAGCCCTTCGAGTTCATCCGCCGTCAGGCCGCCGGCCCTGAATGCTGCGTCCAAGGCGATTTCAGCCTCGATCAATCTGTTGCCGGCAATGATCGCGTTTTCTTTCATGTCGGCATAAAGGGCGGTGATGGCGGCATGCTGGTCTGTGGATAGCGGGATTTGATCAGAAAGTTCGAGCAAATGGGCCGCCCCCGGCACGCCATTCAGTTCGGCGGCCTTGGCCAATCCCCAGCCGCCGCCCTTTTGCAGTTCTGCCATATCGTCGGCCGACAGGCTTTTGACCGGGCGATGTTGTTGGCCGACATAGGGGGATGGCGTGCTTTCATCCCTAGCGATTTTACTGCCGTGCTGCGCATTGCCGGTGCGATGCATGTGGACATTTCCCTGTGCATGGGCGGTTAACGGGATGGTTAGTCCAAGCAGGATCAACGGGGCAAATGCGGTCAGGAACAGCGTTTTCGGCAGGCGGGAGAGCATAAGCATGGCAACACCTTTTGGGTTAAATGGTCGCCAAGCTTGAAACAGGTTAGCCAATTGCCACATGATAGATATCATGTCGGTATCAATCTTTGATCTTCTCAACCGTTTTCATGGCAGGCTGTATGATTACAGCCCGCCCAAGGTCCTGTTTCGCAAGGGCGACCCGGTCGAGCATCTCTTCCTTGTTCTCAGCGGGGAAGTGCGACTGGCGCGGTTTTTGGAAAACGGTGACGAGATTGTTTTGCAACGTGCCGGGCCAAACAGTGTTTTGGCAGAGGCATCGTTGTTTTCGCATTACTACCATTGCGATGCTGTCTGCCATCAGGATGCGCAGGTCAAAATGATCCGCAAACATGATGTCGAAGCCCATCTTGCCGATAATAATCAGATGGCACTATCGCTTGCCGCCCATCTGGCGCGCGAGGTGCAGGCAACGCGCCAGCGGGCGGAGATTTTGCGGCTTCGGACTGTGGCTGAACGGCTTGATGCCTGGATCGCCTGGCATGACGGGGTGCTGCCGGAAAAGGGTAATTGGCGGGTGATTGCCCTTGAAATCGGTGTCAGTCCCGAAGCGCTTTATCGCGAGATCGCCCAGCGCCGTTAACCCTGATCTTTGGTGTCAATTTCGCACATCCGACAAGGTTAAATCGACGCTTGCCCGTTAAAGATATAATTTGGTATACAAATACCAAATTAATCATAAGAGCGCGCGTCGGGAGGCTTCACGTCATGCAAATCAAGGGTTCGATTGCCATTGTTACCGGGGCTGCATCCGGTCTTGGCGCGGCAACCGCCGAGACACTGGCGAGTGCCGGGGCACGGATTGCGGCATTTGATCTGAATGAAGAGGGTGCCAAGGCAACAGCCGAGAAATTGGGTGGTGTTGGCTATGGCGTTGATGTTTCGAACGCCGAAAGTGTCGAGCAGGCGGTTGCAAAGGTGCAGGCGGATCTTGGCACGCCATCGATCCTTGTGAACTGTGCCGGGATCGTGCATGGCGAACGCATTGTCGGGCGCGACGGCCCGGCCGATCTGGCGGCCTTTTCCAAGGTGATCACGGTCAATCTGATCGGCACATTTAACATGATGCGGGTTGCCGCCAACGCGATGAGCCAGAATGACCCGAATGATGCCGGCGAACGCGGGGTGATTATCAACACCGCATCGATCGCGGCCTTCGAAGGGCAGATCGGACAGGCGGCCTATGCCGCGTCCAAGGGCGGGGTGGCGTCGCTTACCCTGCCGGCTGCACGTGAGTTGGCCCGCCACGGCATTCGGGTGGTGTCCATCGCACCGGGTCTGTTTGGCACGCCGATGTTAAAGGGCCTGCCTGACGAGGTTCAGGAAAGTCTGGCTGCCAATACGCCATTCCCGAAACGCCTTGGCGATCCGTATGAATATGGCCGTCTGGCAATGCATATCTGTGAAAATGAAATGATCAATGGCGAGACCATTCGCATAGATGGCGCGGTCCGGCTGGAACCGAAATAGTCCCACACGATTTCGTTTCTTTATCCCGCAGCCAATGCGCCCTGCCGTCCCCCAGCGGCAGGGCGCAATTCATTTGGCAGGGCTTATTGACCAGAAGCCGTTTGGCAGAAGGTTGCCAGATCAATGTCCTTTTGGGTGACACCCCCGGCATCGTGGGTGGTCAGCGTCATTTCGACCTTGTTATAGACATTGAACCATTCGGGATGGTGATCCATCTTGTCGGCCTTAAGCGCCACCCGCGTCATGAAGCCAAACGCGGCATTGAAATCGCCAAACTTATAGACGCGCTTGATCGAAAGCCCGTCATCGGCAAGCGTCCATCCCGAAAGACCTTTCAGCGCCTTTTCGATGGTGGATTTTTCAAGTTTGCTCATATCTTGTGCCTCCTTAATGTTGGCCACTTGTCTTATGGACGCAGTCTTCTGGCGCATTGGAACATAAAAACCAGCGCAACCCAAATCGGTCTATGTCAGCAAGCCGTGCACACGTGATTGCAGCACCGGCAAAAGGTCGGCCTCAAACCACGGGTTCTTTTTCATCCAGGCGGTATTGCGCCAGCTTGGATGGGGCATGGGCAGGATGCCGTCGGGCAGGAAATCGGCAAAGTGATGCACGGTTTCGGTCATGGTTTTGGCCCGGCGCGGACCAAGATAGCGTTCCTGCGCGTATTGCCCGATCAGAAGGGTCAGGCCGATATCGGGTAAATGGCGCATAAGGGCATCATGCCATGTCGGCGCGCATTCCGGTCGGGGCGGCAGATCCCCGCCACGATCAAAGCGACCGGGATAACAAAACCCCATCGGCATGATGGCGAGTTTCGCCGGATCATAAAAATCATCGACCGAAAGTCCCAACCAATCACGCAAGCGATCGCCGGATGCATCATTCCACGGCAGGCCGGTTTCATGCACGCGTGTGCCCGGTGCCTGCCCGATCACCAGAATACGCGCCGATTTTGCCATGCGCACCACCGGGCGCGGGCCCAGCGGCAACTGTTCGGCACAAATGCGGCACTCCCGGACCTCAGACAGCAACCGATCAAGGGCAGCGTCCCCGCCCATTGGATCAATTTCGGGCAGTTTTCCGGTTAGCCCCGGCATGGGTTATTTCACCTCAGCGTCGTCAATCACCCATTCCTCGGTCGCGGCATCGGCGTACCATTCCTTCATTTCCGGCAGGGCAAGGATGGTTTCCATATAGGCATTGCCAATCGGATCAAGGCTGACGCCATAGGTTTTGAACCGTGTTATCACCGGAGCAAACATGGCATCCGCAATCGAGAAATGGCCAAACAGGAAATCACCGCCCTGACCATATTGGGTGCGGCACATCTTGAAGATTTCAGTGATGCGGGTGATGTCCTTGTCCACGCCTTTATTGCGGCCAAGCCCGGGCAGGCTTTTGCGGCAATTCATTGGCATGGAGCTTCGCAAGGGCCCAAACCCGCCATGCATTTCAAGCGAGACGGCGCGCGCGATTGCCCGCACATCGATATCAAGCGGCCAGAGCATGGTGTCGGGCTGACTGTCGGCGATGTATTCGAGAATGCCAAGCGCCTCCCAGATGGTTTTGGTGCCATCAAAGTAGGCCGGGACCTTGGCCGTGGGCGAAAAGACCGGCGCCTTGGCGTGCCATTCTTCGGAGCGGAGCGGGACCAGTTTTTCCTCGAACGCCACGCCGGCAACGCGCAGGCCAAGCCAGGCGCGCAGCGACCAGGAGGAATAGTTTTTATTGCCGATATAAAGCACAGGAAGGTTTTGCATGCTGGGACCTTTGGCGGTTGGCGCGATTGGGACGTTTGATGACAGCGGCGAATACTATCTGGCCTTTGGGCGCCCGGTTCAAGCCAGTCGTTCAAGCCAGACGTTCAAGCGTGGCCTTAAGCACAAAGCAGTGTTCGATTATGTGAATGAGTTTTGACCGCGGGGGATGGCAGCCGTAAGATCGGGTCACATATCTTGTGAACACATATTGCCGGTTCGTTTTGTTTGGGCAGTTGGTCTTTGGCCACTGCCCTTTCAGTCGACCGTCACGTATCACCAATCACTCGTCACCCGTCACCCGTCACCAGCAGGGATGTCTTAAATTGTACGACCACATCATCGCCAACGATCCTTCTGCCAAGCCGACCCCGATCACCCCGATTGCCGAAAGCGGTTTTGAAAGCTGGCTTGCCCAGCAGCCGGACGCGACCAAATCATGGATTGCCGCCAACAGCTTTGAGGGCAAGCGCGGCACGCAGCTTTTGCTTCCCGGGGCCGACGGCGCGGTTGGCACTGTTTTGGTTGGCTACGTTGATGATGCCAAGGCGATCTGGGATTTTGCCGGCTTGCCAAACGCCCTTCCGGCCGGGGCCTATGCGCTTTCTGATGATCTGACGGACAAGGACGATCTTTATGAAAAGGCCGCCCTTGGACTTTATTTGGGCGGCTATCGGTTTGACCGCTATCGCAAGGATGACGGCAAAAAGGACAAGCGCGCCAAAATCGCCCTGCATGACATTGAGGCCGCCAAGCGGGCCGAAAACATTGCGCGCGGCATCGGCCTCGCGCGCGATCTGATCAATGTGCCGGCCAATGACATGGGCCCGGCGGAGCTTGAAGAAGCCGCCAGAGGCCTTGGGGCGGAATTTGGTGCCAATGTCAGTGCGATTGTTGGCATGGACCTTTTGGCGCAGAACTACCCGGCCATTCACACGGTCGGGCATGGCAGTGATCGCGACCCGCGCCTGATCGACCTTACATGGGGCGATGAAAATGCGCCGAAGATCACGCTGGTCGGTAAAGGTGTGTGTTTTGACACCGGGGGCTATGACCTGAAGCCATCGAGCAACATGCTTTTGATGAAAAAGGACATGGGCGGTTCGGCACAGGCTCTTGGCCTGGCGCGCATGATCATGGCGGCCGACCTTCCGGTACGATTGCGCGTTCTGATCCCGGCGGTTGAAAACATGGTGTCGGGTCGGGCCTATCGCCCGAGCGATATTTTGCAAACCCGCAAGGGCATCACGGTTGAGGTCGGCAATACCGATGCCGAGGGACGCATCGTTCTCTCCGATGCCCTGACCGAGGCGGCATCGGAAGACCCGGACATGCTGCTTGATTTCGCGACCCTGACCGGGGCGGCACGTGTTGCCCTTGGTCTTGGTTTGCCGGCCCTGTTTTCCAATGATGATGATCTGGCCAATGGTCTGATGGAAACAGGTCTGGCCGAAAACGATCCGCTGTGGCGTTTGCCGCTGTGGGATGATTATCGCAGCCAGCTTGATAGCAAGGCGGCTGATATGAACAACATTTCGGGTAGCCCGTTTGGCGGCGCGATCATTGCCGCCCTGTTCCTTGATCGTTTTGCCGAAGGCGCCAAAAGCTGGGCGCATATCGATCTGATGGCCTGGAACCCGTCCGACCGTCCCGGTCGCCCGACCGGCGGCGAAGCACAGGGCATCCGGGCCGCCTTCAAGCTGATCAAGGATCGTTACGGTAAGTAAACTAACCGTAAATTCAATTTTTTGGTAATTAGGCCTTTGACATCATGGCAGGGGTCAGGTAGAGATTACGTATTCGTAACAAATAAATTGTTGGGCACGAACATGTCGATCGAGATCAAACCGTCTCAGGCGCTTGACCTTTGGCGTATCGCGATTGTTGAGAGTGTGCGTCGGGACTCCCCCGACCTGTCGGCCCGACAGATGGCCTTGTTGCTAAGCGTTTACCTGACCCCGGCCCCGCATACGGTACGCGGCCTTTCCGAGGCGCTGAATATCTCCAAACCGGCTATTACCCGTGCACTTGATCGCCTGAGCTCGCTTGGCATGGTCAAACGCAAGGTCGATGAAGAAGATCGCCGTTCGGTTCTGGTTCAGCGGACGGTCAAGGGATCGGTCTTCCTGCGCGAATTTGGCGATATCATCGTCGGTGCCGGTCTCGAGAGCGAATAATCCGGCCCCAGAAACAACCAAGAACAAATCGACAAGCGTCTGGTCCCAGACCACAATTAACGCCCAAAGCCCGTTTCCAAGGTCACGTTTCACAAAATCGGCCAATTAGGGCAGCAAAACTTCCCCATTTTAAATGCAGCAAATCTGATATGGCAAAAATTCGCTATATACAGACCAGTTGGTTTGTATCTGCGCCAATTGGCATGTTATGCGATTTCGATTTTCCAAAATGATATCAATGGTTTATCTGAAATTCTAATACAAAAGACCGGGCAAAACGATGTTATGGTGCCGTTGGCTGGTTTATCGCCTGTGCCGGGAGCGGATGCGTGTCCGCCATGGTTTCGGGCACCTCAATCAGCGCCAAAAGCCCCGCAGCAACGATCAAAACGCCACCTGACAGCCGTGCAATGACGTTATTGCCCCCGCGGCGCACCAGCCACGGCATCAGTTTTGCAGCCCCCATCGCGTAAATCATTACGAAACTGTAATCAAGTGTTACGAAGGTTACGCCCAGAATCAGCAATTGCGGCGCGAGCGGTTGGGATGGATCGATAAATTGCGGAAACAGCGCCCCGAAAAAGGCAATCGCCTTGGGATTTCCAGCCGCGACCAGAAAGCCTTCGCGGAACAGGCGCAGCCCGTTTGCCGGCTCAAACACCACCTGATTATTCGTTTCGATACCGGTTTTGATATTGATTTCCCTGGGCTTGCGAAGGAATGACATCAAACCGATGACGAGCAGAAAACCAACACCGCACCATTTGACGATGGCAAAGGCGGTTGCCGATGTCGCCAGGACAGCTCCCAAACCAAGGGCCGCAATCAGCATCTGGATCATGTTGGCGGTGACATCACCCAAGGCCGTCATCAAGGTCGGGCGCGCACCATAACGCAGCGCATGGGACATGCCGATCAGGATGCTGGGGCCGGGCGACATCACGACCAGAAAGACAAGCAGGGCGAAACTGAGCCAGATTTCAAACGACATGGTGGGGCAACTTTAGTGGCAACTCTGATGACAACTATGAGGACGACGGCCTCGGATATCACAGCCGCAAGGATCGACAAGTGCCCGTTTGACAATGGCCCATGCGCAGGCTGCGACGCATGGGCATCGATACACTTATCACACTAGGATTTTGGTTATTTGCGCGGCTTGGCGTCACCCGGCCAGAAATCATAGAACATGCGGATCTGAACCGAGCGCAGGGTATCAGGTGGCAGAACGCCCTGACCGGTGCGCAGAAGTTTGTTTTGCAGGGCCGCGAAATAGCGGTTTGAAACCGGCTGGAACGGGCTGAAGGGTGGTTCCTTGGCAATTTCCTCGCCATTTTCCTCGGCCAGTTTGGCGGCTTCGGCCTCGGCGGCGAGTTCTTCCTCGGTCTTGGGGGGTGGTGGCGGCAAAAGGCCGGGGGCTGTGTATTTAAAGCCGCGCTTGCCCGGTTCGCGGTTTTCAAAGCGCTGCTCGGTATCGCGATACATCAGGCGTTGCAGATCGACCAGAAAGGCGTTGATGACCTTGGGCAGGCGTTGCTCGATAACGTCCACAGCCTGCCTGTTGGTGGCTTCCAGCCAGATGTTGAAAACGATCTGACGAATGGTGCCGCTTTTGCGTAAGACAATCGTCAGCGACACCGGGTCAGGCACAACAACCGTATCGGGTATTTCAGGAACGGCTGGTTCTTTGGGTTCTTCGGTGTTGGCTTTGTCCGCGGACGCCGTGCTGGCACGGGCCGCGGGGATCGCCATTGAAAATACAGCAAAGCACAGAGCCATGATCAGCACATGGCCGCAAAGACGATGTCCGGTTCGATTTTTGATCGCACGTGACAACATATTCAACCTTAAACCTGCCTTTATAGTCCTGTTATTATTGCCTTTTCATATGTTGTACCCGATCTTGATCCGGAATGCTGCCCCTAGTTTCTGACAAATTCCTTACCGGCTGCTTTGAGATCAAGAGCCGCGGCCAGCAGCGCCTTGGTGTAGGGCTGTTGCGGGTTATCAAACACATCGGCAGCAGCCCCGCTTTCGACCAGTTTTCCGTTCTTCATGACCATGACACGGTGCGACAATGCACGCACAACGCGCAGGTCATGACTGATGAACAAGTATGCCATCTTGTGGCGCGCCTGCAAATCACGTAGCAGTTCGACGATCTGGGCCTGTACCGACATATCAAGGGCCGATGTCGGCTCATCGAGTACGATAAAGCGGGGTTTTAAGACCAGTGCACGGGCAATCGAAATGCGTTGACGCTGCCCGCCGGAAAATTCATGCGGATAACGATCCATGGCATTTTGCGGCAGGTCGACTTCGTCAAGCGCCTCGGCAATGCGGGCTTCGCGTTCGGCCTGGGTCAGGTCGGGCGCGTGGATTTCAAGGCCTTCGCCAACGATCTGGGCGATGGACATGCGCGGGCTGAGCGAACCGAACGGATCCTGAAACACCACCTGCATATCACGGCGGAGCTTGCGCAAATCAGCACCGGAAAAATCGCGAATGTCCTGACCGGCAAAGCGGATGTCACCGGTTGATTTCAGAAGCCTGAGGATCGCCATGGCGAGCGTGGTTTTACCCGATCCGCTTTCACCAACGATGCCAAGGGTTTCGCCCTGCTTAAGGGTCAGCGAAATCTGATCAACCGCGTGCAAATAATGATCGGGCCGCCCAAGGATGCCTTTGCGGCCAATCGGGAACTGCACATGGATGTTGCTGGTTTCAAGCAGTTCGGTGGCGTTTTCCGGCAATGCCGGGGCTTGGCCACTGGGAACGGCCGACAGCAGCTTTTTGGTGTAATCGTGTTTGGGATCGTCAAACAGCGCGCGCGCCTGCCCTGCCTCGACAATTTCGCCGTCTTTCATGACACAAACGGTCTGCGCCATTTTCTGAACGATCTGCAGATCATGGGTGATCAAGAGCAGCGCCATGCCTAGCTTGCTTTGCAGATCCTTGAGCAGTTCAAGAATTTGCGCCTGAATGGTGACATCAAGGGCCGTGGTCGGTTCATCGGCAATCAGCAGTTCCGGTTCGTTGGCAAGTGCCATGGCGATCATCACGCGCTGGCGCTGGCCACCGGAAAGTTCGTGCGGCAGGGCTTTTAGCCGTGACGCCGGATCGGGAATACCGACAAGTTCAAGCAATTCAAGGATGCGGGCACGCGCCTTGGCACCGCGCAGGCCTTTGTGGAGGAACAATACCTCGCCCACCTGCTTTTCGATATTGTGCAGCGGGTTAAGCGATGTCATCGGTTCCTGAAAGATCATGGAAATCCGGTTGCCGCGGATCTTGCGAAGGGTGCGTTCCTTGGCCCCGACCATTTCCTGCCCGTCAAAGATGATCGATCCTGACGGGTGGCTGGCGCGCGGATAGGGCAGCAATTGCAAAATCGAAAGTGCGGTGACCGATTTGCCAGAGCCACTTTCCCCGACAAGGGCCATGGTTTCACCGCGATCAAGGGTAAAGGACACATCCTTTACCGCTGTGACGTCGGCGAATTTGACCGAGAGGTCGCGAATGGCAAGGAGCGGCTGATGGGCGGATTGCGCTGTCATTGTCCTACTCCTTAAAACGTTTTACGCGGATCAAAGGCATCACGCACTGCTTCGCCGATAAAGATCAGAAGGCTGAGCATGGTTGCGATGGCAAAGAAGGCGGTAAAGCCAAGCCAGGGCGCCTGAAGGTTGTTCTTGCCCTGTGACAACAGCTCGCCCAAGGACGGGGAGCCGGGCGGCATGCCAAGCGACAGGAAGTCGAGCGAGGTGAGTGCGACAATCGAGCCATTCAACACGAACGGCAGGAAGGTGATGGTTGCCACCATCGCATTGGGCAGAACATGGCGATACATGATCCGGGTGTCGGTCATGCCAAGGGCGCGTGCAGCCCGAACATATTCGAAGTTACGTGCGCGCAGGAACTCGGCACGGACGAGCCCCGTCAAACTCATCCAGCTGAACAGCACCAGAATGAACAGAAGCGTCCAGAAACCGGGTGCAAAAAGGCTGGCCAGAATGATCAGGATGAAAAGCTGTGGCAGGCCTGACCAGATTTCAATCACGCGCTGGAAGCCAAGATCGACCCAGCCGCCGAAATAGCCCTGCACCGCACCAGCCGCAATGCCGATCACGGAACTGACCGCGGTCAGTGCCAGACCAAACAGGATGGAAATCCGGAAACCGTAAATCAGGCGTGCGAGAACATCGCGGCCCAATTCATCCGTGCCCAGCAAATGGCGCATTGAGGGCGGGGCTGGTTGCGGTTCGCGCATTTCAAAATCGATGGTGTCGTAGGAAAACGGGATCAAAGGCCAGATGGCAAAGCCGTTTTCGGCGATCTTGCCCTGAATATAGGGATCATAGAAATCCGTCTCGACATCGAAATCCCCGCCATAGGCCGTTTCGGGATGGTCCGATACGATCGGCACATACCAGTCATCGCCATATTTGACGAAGATCGGTTTGTCATTGGCGACCAGTTCGGCCACGAGGCAAATGACAAACAGGATGGTAAAGATCACAAGCGACCAATAGCCGCGCTTGTTGGATTTGAAGTTCGACAGGCGACGACGGTTGAGCGGTGAGAGAACAGCATTGAACATGATCAATTCCCCCGCCCTTCGAAGTCGATCCGTGGATCCACCAGATGATAACTGAGGTCACTGATCAGGTTCATGATCAGGCCAAACAGCGTGAAGAAATAAAGGGTTGC
>NZ_DGMR01000039.1:131918-172853 GCF_002388495.1 Thalassospira sp. UBA4513 | reverse complement strand
GAGAAGATCACCTCGATCAGGACCGAACCGGTAAACAGCATGCCAACCAGTGCACTGGGGAACCCGGCAATGATCAGAAGCATGGCGTTACGGAAAACGTGACCATAAAGCACGCGCTTTTCGGTCAGGCCCTTGGCACGGGCGGTCACGACATATTGCTTGTTAATCTCATCAAGGAACGAGTTCTTGGTCAGCATGGTCAGGGTGGCAAAGCCCGAAATCGTGAGTGCAATGATCGGCAGGGTCAGATGCCAGAAATAATCAACGACCTTGCCCCACAAGGACAGTTGTTCCCAGTTTGACGATGTCAGCCCGCGTAACGGGAACCAGTCAAGATAGGCCCCACCGGCAAACACCACGATCAGCATGACGGCAAACAGGAAGCCCGGAATGGCAAAGCCGACAATGATCGCGGCTGATGACCAGATATCGAAGTTCGACCCATCGCGCACCGCCTTGGTAATGCCAAGCGGGATCGAGATGATGTAAATGATCAGCGTTGACCAGATGCCCAGCGAGATCGAAACCGGCATCTTGTCGATGACGAGATCGACCACGTCGCGGTCCTGAAAATAGCTTTGGCCGAAATCGAAGGTCAGATAGTTCTTCATCATCATCCAGAAGCGTTCATGGGCCGGTTTGTCAAAACCGAACTGTACTTCGAGCTGTCTGATGACTTCGGGATCAAGCCCCTGCGCGCCGCGATAGTTGGATGTCGATGAGAAGTTGTTACCCGATGCAGAGGATGAAGCAGTACTTCCGCCGCCACTATCCCCGCCCTGATTGGTAATGCGGGCGGTTGATGAAACAGCCGTTCCCTGAAGCTGGGCAATAACCTGTTCGACCGGGCCGCCGGGGGCAAACTGAATGATCGCAAAGTTCAACAACATGATGCCAAACAGCGTGACCGGGATCAGAAGCAAACGCCGAATGATATAGTTCAGCATGGCCTAGAATCCCCCCATCTGCAGTTTGGTGGCCTTTTCCGGGTCAATCCACCAACGCATTATCGACATTCCCTTAAGCGGCACCGTGTCCGGGCGACCAAAGATGTTCCACCAGACCATGCGGTCCCCACCCAGATACCATTGCGGAATGACGTAATTCCCCCACAGAAGTACGCGATCCAGTGCGCGGGTCGCAGCCACCAGTTCTTCCCAGCTGTCGGCAGATGCCACATTTTCGATCATCGCATCGACCACCGGATCCTTGATGCCGGCAAAGTTACGAGAGCCGGGTTGATCGGCGGCCTCCGAGCTCCAGAACACGCGCTGTTCGTTGCCCGGAGTCAGGGATTGCGTCCACCAATGGGTGGTAACTTCGAAATCGAAGGCCTGAATACGATTGACCCACTGGCCGGTATCAATCAGGCGAATATCCATTTCCACGCCAAGCTGTTTGAGGCGCGATTTGACCACCAGCGCGATCTTTTCAAGCCCCGGCTGGCGAATGATCAGCTCGAACCGGAACGGCTGCCCGGTTTCCTTGTTGACCAGAACCTTGTCGCGTACTTCCCAGCCTGCTTCGTTCAGAAGCGTCATGGATTCACGCAAGGCCTCTCGGCGCCCGTTCGGGGCATCAAAGTTTGGCAACTTATAGGGTTCGGTGAACAACCTTTCGGGCAATTGATCGCGATAGGGTTCAAGCAGTGCCAGTTCAGCACCGGTCGGAATACCGGTCGCCGCCAGTTCCGAGTTGGCAAAGAAACTGTCGGTGCGGTGATAGGCCCCATAGAACATTGCACGATTAAGCCACTGGAAATCGAGCCCGTATTGCAGTGCACGGCGCACGCGCTTATCGGCAAATAACGGATTGCGCGCATTCAGAACATAGGCCTGCATGCCTGTTGGCAAATGATCAGGCATGAATTCCTTTTGGATGTCACCACGCTGGACCGCAGGCGTGTTATAGGCCGTGTTCCAGTCGCGTGATGAATGCTCGGACCGGATCATGTATTCGCCAGCCAGAAATGCCTGACGCTGCACTTCCATATCAAGATAGGTGTCATAGCGGATGGTATTGAAATTGTTCTGGCCGCGATTGACCGGAAGGTCGGCCGCCCAGTAATCCTTGACCCGCTCATAGGTGATGCGTCGGCCAGCTTCGATGCTGGCAACCTTATAGGCCCCACTGCCAACCGGAATTTCAAAGGTGGTTTTGGCGAAGTCCTTACCTTCCCAGAACTTTTTCGGCATGATCGAAATGCCCGCCACGGTCATCGGTGTTTCGCGATTGTTGCCCGGCTTGAAAGTGAATTTGACGGTCAGTTCGTCAATCACCTCGGCCCCTTCGATCTGGGAAAAATACTGGCGGTAAACGGGACTTCCCTTTTCGACCAGCACTTCATAGGAAAACACCACGTCTTCGGCGGTGATGTCGCTGCCGTCCTGGAAACGCGCACGCGGATCAAGATGGAAGATGGCATAGGACCGGTCGTCCGGCACCTCGATCGAATGGGCAATCAGGCCATACATGGCGTAGGGTTCGTCCGCGCTGGAAACCATCAGGCTGTCATAGATCAGACCAAGGCCCGCAGCCGGATTGCCCTTAAGCGTAAAGGGATTAAGCGTATCAAAGGCAACGATGGAGGATTGCACCAGCGTGCCGCCCTTCGGCGCATCGGGGTTCACATAATCGAAATGGTGGAAATCCGGACCGTATTTCAGATCGCCATAGAGCGAAATTCCGTGTGAGCGGGTGGTCAGCGGTGCCAGATCGGTCTCATCAACAGCCACCGTCGGTGCCGGGTTCATCACCGGCATGTCGCCGTCCTGCGCATTTGCGTTATGTAAAGGCAGTGCGACCGAAAGCAGGGTCAGTGCACTGGCAAAAAGGATGGATGTCATGGCGCCCCCGCGCCGCTTCCTGCCCGGCATTGTCATGCTGGCTGCATACGAAATCATGTGATTGTCGTCTTTCCCTGATGCAAGCTGATCACTGTTCTATTATGTGGACTTAATCCATGCGGCGCAATCGACGGTCACTTCGCGATGCCCCCTGCCCGCGTTGTTTGTGAATGATGCCACACTAGAACCACCTGATAGTCACCGTTAAATCGTTCAATTTCAAGGCACCATCACGTGAGTTTGGTTTATCGCGCATCTTTTTGCGTCAGTTTTCGCCGCGCAGTTTCAAGCTTGATCTCTGACATCAACCAGTCACGGAACGCCTTGACCTTGCGCCGTTCCAGACGTCCGCGCGGATAACACAGCGAATAGGCATAAGGACTGTCGACCGGCAGATCGAACGGCACGGTCAGGCGATTGGTCACAACATATTCCCCGATCATGGCCGGATCGGACACCACCACACCAAAGCCACTTGCCGCGGCCTCCATCGCCATATCAAGGGTGGCAAAAACCGGCCCCTTGGTGCCGTCCACCCCCTTGATACCGGTTCCTTCAAGCCAGATGCGCCAGTCTTCGCGCTGGGCTGAGCAGTGCAGCAGCGTCACACCCGCCAGGTCTTCTGGGGTTTTGAGTTGCTTGGCCAGATCGGGATGACAGACCGGCAACAGCCGTTCACCGGTCAGAAATTCGTGCACCAGCTGTTCATTGCCATGATCGGCAAAGCGGATGGCGATATCGACCTCGTTGAAGTCAACCGATGCCAGATCATCGTTATAGGTGCCCAACTGGACCTGAAAATCGGGATATTCCATCTGAAACCGCCCGAGCCGCGGCACGATCCAGCGCATGGAAAATGTCAGCGGTGCCGAAACAGACAGGTGGGTGTCATCAGCACGGTCTTCGACCTTGGAAACCGCGTCTTCGATGGCGTCAAAAGCTGGCGTAAGCGCTTCAAGAAGGTTGCGACCGGCGCGCGTCAACCGCAGGCTTCTGTGGTGGCGTTCAAACAGCTGGCGACCCAGAACTTCTTCAAGATGCTGCACCTGCCGACTCACCGCCCCTTGGGTCACGTTAAGCTCATGTGACGCTTTGGTGAAACTTTCGAGACGTCCGGCCACTTCGAAGGCACGGAGCGCATTTAGCGGCAATGGACGGCGTTTCATGACAGTGACTTTGCATGATGAAAACTCATGCAATGATGACAAAAGGTGGTTTGAGCGCAAGTATTTTTTCGGGTAACTCTGGGTTTAACGAGATTAGTACAGACGCATCGTGGATGCGCGGGCCGCTGAATCGCTGAGAGCAGGCCTGATTTAAAGAGGATTAGAATCATGGTTGCTATCACCAAAGAAGCAGGCGCATTTGTCGCCACCCGCCGTACCCACACTGCCACCAGCCTTCTGGACTTGGCGCGCACTTGGCTTAAACGCCACGACCTGCGTCAGAAGCTGGCCGACATGGACGCACACATGCTGCGCGATATCGGCTGGACCGTCTATGACGCAAAACGCGAAGCCGCCAAGCCGTTCTGGAGAGCTTAACCCGCGCGAAAGCGCACCAACTGAGTATTCTGTCATGCAGAACAACGTATCGCCGCTTCACAGCGCAATTACCTTCCCGCTTCAGGTCCTGATTGAAGCCCTGATGGACGCCTGGAAAGGCATCAGCCTTAAATAAGGCGTTGCACCCAAGATCCCTGAGCGCAATTCCAGCTCCCCCCGCTGGAAAGTGCGTATTTAAATGTCGGTCGCACCCCCTGTGACCGACATTTTTTTTTGCCTTGGGCTATTTCTTTTCGGGGTGGCGCAGATACATCAGGTTTGCGGCATTGAGTACCGAATACATCACGGCAAACTGGGCATTGAATTCGAACTTTTCGGGTTTGGGATCAAACAGTTCGTAGATTTCACCGATCGAGCGCTTGCCATCAATCCGCGACAGGATCGCAGGCGATGCCGAGGGCATGGTGCGGGTCACTGAAAGGCCGGTAAAGGTGATCTTGATATTGCCGGTCTTGGCGACGGATCGGGCGAGTGCCGCACCATCGACACGGGTGAAGGTCGGGATCAGCTCCGGCGACGGGACCGGTGGTTTGACCTTGTTCTTGGCCTTGACGACATAAAAGGTGTGCTTGGTGATGTTGCCCGCCATCAGTTCGGCCAGGGCCGCGCGTTCGCGAAACGGCACATGCATCGCCTTATCAAGCACATCATGGCGCGAACAATAGGTGGTCGGGTCATAACGCATCGGTTCGATAAAGTTTTGCAGACGCAGACCGGCCGCCTCGATAAAATCAAACACCTCGTCGACTCGATAGGCGCGGTCCTGTTGGTGCAACAACAGGTCATAGAACCCGGCATCGCCGCCATGGATGTGATCACCGACAAACGGGTTGCGTTTGAGCCAGTTGGTCCCGGGCAGTGAGTTAAACAGGGCCTTGCCGAAATTCAGGCGCTTGGCCCCGCCAGCCTCGGCATTGAGGCGTTCCATCATTTCCTGCATGTGATAGACGCCCTGACGGCCCAACTCGCCATAGACCATCAGGCCCATGCCGCCATTGGGTTTGAGCGCATCGGCAAGTGCCTTGAGCCCGGCATCGGGATCAGGCAGGTGATGAAGCACCCCGCAGCAATCAATATAGTCAAACGGGCCATATTCAGATGCCAGATCGACAAAGGATCCGGTGACGAAGGTGACGTTCTTTTCCAGACTGCGGCGTTTGATGCGGGCCTCGGCAATGGCGCGCGAGCTTTCGGACAGATCGATATAGACGATCTCGGCCTTGACTTTGCGGTCACGGGCCTGCTGGGCCAGCATCACCAGCGCATCGCCGGTGCCACCGCCCGCGACGAGGATTTTGATTTTGCCACTTTTGGTCTGTGCCGATGGATCGCGCCCGCCAAAGACAAAATGAACGACCTCGTCCCAGTTGCCCGGTGATCCGGTGATCAGGCGCTTGTCCTCATCCTCGGGATTGCGGGCCGGATAGGGATAGGTTTCATACTGATCACGGGTCTTCGCAGAAGACTGGACGTGATCGGGCCTGTTTTTGTCGTCGGGCATTCGGCGATTTCCGGCAGAGAAGTGGTTGGGACGGGCTCATCCTATACCAGCAATGTGCGTATTGAAATCCGCCTATTTACCTGTTTGGGCGGCAATCAATCACGAGCTTGCCGGTCGCCGTGCGATCACGAATGGCCGTCAGGGCATCCATTGCATCTTCAAGACGATAAACCGCGGAGATCATCGGCCGGATCGCCCCGGATTTCAGGCGTTCCAGAAGCTCTGCCATGCCCGTTTGCGCGATATCGGGATTTTGTTCGAGATAGGCACCAAAATAAAAGCCGATTGCGGTGACATTCTTGACCAGCAGGATATTGGCCGGGATTTGCGGCACGATGCCGCTGGCAAAACCAATCAAAAGCATCCGCGCACCGGGCGCAACGCAGCGCAGGCTTTGATCAAAGACATCACCGCCAACCGGATCATAAACAACATCGACGCCTTTGGGCTGGCCAAGGCTTGCGGTGATTTCGCGCACCCGGTCGCGGATGTTTTCCGATTTATAATCAATGACATGATCCGCACCATGGTCGCGCGCGATCTGGCATTTGTCCGCGCCACCGGCCGTGGCAATCACGGTTGCGCCCAGAAGCTTGGCGCATTCGACAGCGGTCAGACCGACGCCACCAGCCGCCCCATGCACCAGAACGACCTCACCCGGTTTGACATCGGCGCGATACTTCAACGCAAACCAGCTTGTGCCATAGGCGATCTGAAAGGCTGCTGCGTTGTTGAAATCGACGCCATTCGGAAGGGGCATTACAAGGCGCCCGTCGGCCACGACCTGTTCGGCGTAACCGCCCCAATCGGGCATGGCCATGACGGCATCGCCGGGCTTGACATGACTGACACCATCGCCAACGGCACGCACCGTGCCGCTAACTTCAAAGCCGGGGGAAAAGGGGCCTTCGGGACGCTTTTGATATTTGCCCTGCAGGATCAGGGTATCAGCGAAATTGACCCCGCAGGCAGCTACATCGATCAGGACCTGACCGGGTTGGACGACCGGGTCCTGAGCATCCACCCATTGCGGTACTTCGCCAAATGCGTTGCACACCCATGCCTTCATCCCGGTATTCCTGCCTATTGTTGTCCTGACTATCGGCAGTGTGCCGACAGCTGTGAGCGCAGACAAGGCGACAAAGGGCTAAACCGGGCAACACCCGGTTAAGTGAAGAGCTCTGGCGAATGGAAGATCAGAAAATGCGCTGACGCTTGCGCTTGCGGGTCAGCAGAAGAAGGATGGCGGATGGCACAAACAAGACAACCAGGGCCGGTGCCAGCAGGATCGGCACAAAGATGGTGTCCCATACCCAAACGGAAATGTAGCGCTGGATCACGGATTGCAACAGGTTCAGGCTGCCGGTATCAAGGCGATACCAGAGCTCGCCGGCGGCGACCAGACGAAAACTTCCTGTTTGAAGCGCGGTAATGGAATCATCGACCAGCACAGCAATGCTGGCAAAAAGCAGTAACCATCCCAACGCCCGGAAAAACCACATTATCCGCTCCAAGCGACCTGTCAGGGTCGGTATATTAGAAAACTAAAATCACCCTAGGCGTTTGTTCGAACAGGGTAAATATCTTCGTATGTATAGCAATACATTACCCAAGAGTTGCAAACACCTGACGTCAAACCTTACGGATCAGACATCAACAAGAAGTAAAGATGATCATAAGTTGCAGTTTACCAAGGGTTTGCGGCGATTAAATGTCAGAAACACAGGCCATTTTACAGGCCAATCAGTGGGATTTGCGCAAAGTGAAAAAAGAGGCTGATTGGGCCTTGTCAAGCGCGGGCGTCTCGGCTAATGTCCGCCCGCTTTCGCGATATATCAAAGATCGCATGTGGAGAGGTGGCCGAGTGGTTTAAGGCGCACGCCTGGAAAGCGTGTTGGGGTGTAAGCCCCTCAGGGGTTCGAATCCCCTCCTCTCTGCCACTGACACAAAAAGCATTATTCCAAGACATACAGGCAAGATCAACCGGCATATATCCACGTGTCAGGTTCTGATTTGTCGCGTGTTTTGCACGGCTCCTGACAACAGGCTGTCAGGGCGTCTTGATCATAATGTGCTTTTGCAAGGAAGCATGATGATCAAATACCTTTATCCAGACGGCAGCCACTGTTACCGCGCCGTGCATACAGCACACGCGGTCTTTCGTAATGCGGATGGCAAGCTGATCGCCCGCGCCGAAAAAGCGGACAGATCGGGCATGTATGAGTTTGAAATCGCAGGCTTTGAGCTTTTAAGCCCGGGGATCGTTTATGACTGACCTAGCTGTCTTCTGAATTTTCGGCAGAATTCATTGCCGCCAGCCATTTGCGCAAAAGACCATCAAGCTGTTCGAGTTCCTTTGCACTTAGTGCTTCGAGCATCTGATGCTGGTTGGCGACATGCTCGGTAACGGCAGCATCAATCAGCTCAAACCCCTTGTCCGTCAGGGCGATGACAAAGCCGCGCCCGTCTTCCGGGTTGCGTTGGCGGGTGATCAGCCCGGCCTTTTCCAACCGATCAAGACGGTTGGTCATGGTGCCCGATGTCACCATGGTCCAGTCAATGAGCTCCGACGGGCTCAGCGCATAGGGCGGGCCGGACCGGCGCAGTGTTGCCAGAACGTCAAAACTTGCCAGCGACAGATCGTATTTTTTGAAAACACGTTCATGTGCAGCACTCAGATGGCTGCGCAGTCGTCCTATCCGGCCAATGACGCCCATTTGGGTGACATCAAGGTCGGGTCTTTCACGGCGCCACTGCGCAAGAATGCGGTCAACTTTATCCATGGTTCGGATTCTTTTCAGAATTTTATCTTGACGTCAAGATTTCTGAATATATCTTGATGTCAAGATAAATGGAGATGCCACCATGAACCGAACAACCGATTTATGCCTGACTGCTCTTGCCCCGATCATTTGGGGCAGCAGCTATATCGTCACCACGGAAATGCTGCCCGATGGCTACCCGCTGACCGTCGCCCTTCTGCGCGCCCTGCCGGCCGGATTGATCCTGTTGCTTGTTGTGCGGCGATTGCCGCCTGCTGGCTGGCGCGGACGGGTGTTTATTCTGGGCGCGCTGAACTTTGCTGTTTTCTGGTCAATGCTGTTTGTCGCGGCCTATCGCCTGCCCGGCGGGGTGGCGGCAACACTTGGCGCGATCCAGCCGTTGCTGGTGCTGTTTTTGGCGCGCTTTGCGCTGGGATCCGGGATTACGATGCTGGGCATTATTGCCGCCATTTCCGGATTGATCGGGGTCGCAATGCTTGTGCTTGGCCCGACCAGCAGCCTTGATCCGATTGGCATTGCCGCCGCCCTTTTCGGTGCCGCATCCATGGCGGCTGGTACGGTGATGACCCGCAAATGGCAGCCGCCGGTATCCCCACTGACATTTACCGCCTGGCAATTGACCGCTGGCGGGATCCTTATGATCCCGGTAGCCCTGATCCTTGAGCCCGGCTTCCCGGTCCCGACCGTAACCAATCTGGCTGGTCTGGTGTGGCTCGGTCTGATCGGGGCGGCCCTAACCTATTACCTGTGGTTCCGGGGCATTGCGCGCCTTGGCCCGACGACGGTGACAAGCTTTGGCTTTTTAAGCCCGACCAGTGCGGTTTTGCTCGGCTGGATCATTCTGGGCGAGGCCCTGAGCCCGCTTCAGATGATTGGTGTGATTGTTGTACTGGCCAGCATCTGGCTGGGTCAGCGGGCAGCGTGTCCTGCGCCTGCACCAGTGGCTGAACCAGCACCAGCCGCGATCAACGACCCCGCCCCGCGCACGACATAAAAACAAAACACCCCACAGATATAAAGGAAACGTCCAATGAAGATTGTTCTGTTTGGTGCCACCGGTGATGTCGGTACCGCCACCCTGCACGAAGCCCTAAAACGCGGCCATAGCGTCACCGCGATTGCGCGCAATATCCACAAACTGGCTAATGTGCCAGACAGCGTCGCGCGCGAAAGCGTTGATGTGCTGGCCAAGCCGGACCGCGTTGCCGAGCTGATGGCAAGCCATGACGTTGCGATCAGCGCGCTTCGCCCGATCAGCGGATCAGAAAGTTTGCTGGTTGCGATGAGCCGGGTGTTGCTGGATGCGGCGCGTCAAACCAAAGCCCCGATTTACCTTACCGGTGGGGCCGCAACCCTGAAACTGGCCGATGACAGCGGGCATACGGTTCTAACCGCGCCGGACTTCCTGCCCGATGCTGTGCGCCCGATTGCCGAGGCCTGTGCGAAGCAGGATGCGTTGTTTGATCAATATGACGATGTGCAATGGACCTGCCTCCGCCCGCCGGCAATGCTGATCGAGGGACCGCTGACCGGGCAATATATTCGGGGCACCGATACACTGATCCCCGATCATGACGGGATGGCGCGGATCAGCTTTGCCGATTTCGGCTATGCCATGGTTGATCTGATCGAAACCGGCAATGGCGGGCAGCAGCGTCTGACGGTCGGGTATCAGAACAAGGCGGCTGCCTGAACACAGCAAGCTTTATATAACGAACAGAAAAACGGGCGGCCTTGTTGGTCGCCCGTTTTGCGTTGCCCAATGGGGATTACGCAGAGGCCTTGATCCGGGCGAAGACTTCATCAAGGGCGGTATGAAGCGCATCCGTGCCCTTTTCGCGGATGAATGTTTGCGCAACCTGTTCATTGAGGCCACCCGCCGTGACGTGGCCTTCATAAAGATCAGCGAAGCTTTGATCAGGGGATTTGTCGGTATTTTGCGCAAGGCCGGAAAACAGCGCGGCAAGGTAGCGCCTGGCATCAGCATAGTCGGATCCCTGTTTGACCATCCATTGTGCTGCACTTTCAAGCACGGTGAAATAGGTCGCCATCAGGGCACTGCCCGTCGCGTAGCCATCAAAGGCATCGATGGTTTCGGGCGCCACCGCCCCGCCGAGTTTTTCAAACAGGGCCATGACATCGGGCGAGCCGGGATAGACCGCCGTGACACAGGCATGATGTTCGACCGGTGGCAAGGGAATGGCGCGATCGCATTGCGCGTTGGTGCCAAGCCAGACTTTGAGATCAGGAATCGGGATGGTTGCGATCAGGCTAACAATCTGTTTGTCATCGGGCACGCGAAGTGCGGACAGCACATCACCAGCAATCTGCGGCAGAACAGCCAAGAAGATCATATCGGATTGATCAATAATCGCCTGATTGTCGTCTTCGACCCGGACCCGGTCAAAGTCGGCGGCGAGCTTTGCCGAGATATGTTCGCTTCGGCGCGAAACGATGATTTCATCTACGCGATAGTCAGATGTCAAAAGACCACGAATGACCGCATCGCTGATCGCGCCGGTTCCGATAAAGCCAAGTTTCATTGAAAATCCTCTGTGACAAAGGCGTCAGTTAGGTCCGGCTCCTTGATCGGGCCGTCCTTGCCATCATAGGCGGCGATCACGCGAAATTCGGGACCATCAACTGTGGAATGGCTTTCATACAAACAGAAACGATCAACGGTGAACACCCGTGATGACAGATCGCCATGATCGACAATCGCCTGTTCGATGGTTGCGCGCGCCGCATCGCGGTTACGCCCCAGTGTGATGTGCGGGGTAAATTTGCGCATATCCATATCGGGGCATTCATCAAGCGCAAGAAGCGCATTTTCAACCCGATTGGCAAGGGTGCGCAAAGCTGGTTGATCCTTTACCCCGGCCCAGAAAATGCGGACCTTGCGGTTGGATGCAAACATATCAAGGCCCGATACCTGCAGATCAAAGGGCTCAAACGCCACTTGTGACAGGGCCCGGTCGATCTCGCTGGCAAGACCGGGATCGACATTGCCGATGAATTTCAGGGTGATGTGCATGTTTTCCGGGGTCTGGGCATCAAGCCCCTTGATCGCACGCCCCAGCGGATAAAGGTCGGTCGCAATATCGTGGGGAATTTCCACACCAACAAACAAACGCATGTCTTCAATCCAATTCTGATGCGGTAATTAGCCGGTCGAACGTTCAGGCAGCGGCAACGCATCGTCTTCGCCATCAATTTGCGGGAACTTGCCCGCAGCCCAATCGGCTTTGGCGGCCTCAATCCGTTCCTTGGTGCTGGCAACAAAGTTCCACCAGATATAGCGCCGACCGACCGGCAGGCCGCCCAGCAACATCACCCGGCAACCGGTTTTGGCAACGATATCGGGGATTTCTTCGGGTGCGACATAGATAAAGCTTTCAGGCTTATAGCTTTGGCCATCAATCAGAAGCGTGCCTGATACGACATAAATCGCCCCTTCCTGATTTTCACCAGGCAGAAGAAGCTGCGCGCCTTCGTCCATTTCGACATCAAGGTAATAAAGCTTGGATTTGACCGGAACCGGGGCGGTTTTGCCAAAGGCCTCACCGGCGATCAGGCGCATGTGCAACCCGGCATCCTCAATCACGGGCAGGTCATTTTTGGCAACGTGATAAAAGGCGGGATCTGATTCCTCTGCCTCATCAGGGAGTGCTACCCAAAGCTGCAAGCCATCGAGTTCATGAACGGAATTGCGGACCGCATCGGTTTCGCGTTCGGAATGGGTAATGCCGCGCCCGGCACTCA
Organism: Thalassospira sp. UBA4513; assembly: GCF_002388495.1. Taxonomy (NCBI): domain Bacteria; kingdom Pseudomonadati; phylum Pseudomonadota; class Alphaproteobacteria; order Rhodospirillales; family Thalassospiraceae; genus Thalassospira; species Thalassospira sp. UBA4513. The sequence continues at coordinate 160,396 of NZ_DGMR01000039.1, read as the reverse complement.
TCCAATTGAGATCGCCCGGCGTGATTTCAAGGTCGCTGCCCAGACTGTCGCGATGGAGGATCGCACCCTTGAACAGATAGGTCACGGTCGCCAAGCAGGTATGGGGATGCGGCGGAACGTCAATGCCCTGACCGGGTTGGAATTCGACCGGCCCCATATGATCGAAAAACACGAACGGACCGACAGAACGCACATCGCGATGGGGTAAAACGCGACGGACGGAAATACCCCCCAGATCGGATTCCTTGCCAAAGATCAGCTTAACCATATGTCGCCTCCGTTCTGGTGGTGGGAAAAGCGGCGGGATAAACCGCCGCCTTTCATAAGTCTCTGGTCAAATTCTGAGAACAAAATCTGACCATCCTGTGACCTTACGGGCAGGGATAGGTGTAGACCTGATGGATGTTTTCGATTTCTTCGAGAACGCTGTCCGACAGGGTGATGTTGGCCGAGCCGATATTGGATTTCAGCTGTTCCATGCTGGTCGCGCCAATGATGTTGGACGTCAGGAACGGGCGCGAATTGACATAGGCCAGCGCCATCTGGGCCGGATCAAGGCCATTGTCCTTGGCAAGTTTCACATAGGCTTCGGTTGCCTTGACGCCATTTTCTGTCAGATAGCGGCCAAAGTATTGCGGCCATTTGGTCACGCGGGTGCCATCCGGGCGCGCACCGCCGAGATACTTGCCCGACAGCGCCCCACCGCCCAGCGGCGAATAGGCCAGAAGACCGGCATCTTCGCGGATCGAACATTCCGCCAGACCGACTTCATATTGGCGGGTCAGAAGGCTATAGGGGTTCTGAACGGAGACCACGCGCGGCCAGCCGTTCTTTTCGGCCAGCTCAAGGAACTTCATCAGGCCCCATGGGCTTTCATTCGAAAGGCCGATATGGCGGACCTTACCGGCCTTGACCAGCTCATCCAGTGCTTCGAGGCTTTCCTCGATCGGGGTGAATTCCTCGTCCGGCTCGTGGGTGTAGCCCAGCTTGGAGAAGAAGTTGGAATTCCGATCCGGCCAGTGAAGCTGATAAAGATCGACATAATCGGTTTTAAGGCGACCAAGTGAAGCGTCGATTGCCTCAAAGATCTGCCCGCGGGTCAGACGCGGCCCGCCACGCACATACGGGAAACGATCCGCCGGACCGACAATCTTGGTGGCGATCACCAGATCATCGCGCTTTCCGCGTTTTTCAAGCCAGTTGCCGATGATGGTTTCGGTCGCGGTAAAGGTCTCTTCCATCGCCGGGACCGGATACATTTCGGCGGTATCGATGAAATTGACTTCGTTGGCAGTGGCGTAATCAAGCTGTTCAAAAGCTTCTTCCTGGGTGTTCTGCTGGCCCCAGGTCATGGTACCAAGGCAGATGACGCTGACATCAATGTCTGTACGCCCCAGTCGACGATATTCCATATGAAATTCCCCTGTCTTATGCCGCCCGCACTGTTGGATCGGGACGGCACATGATTTTGCAATGGTATGAATATATCCGCTTGGCCGCGCGATGAAACCGTTTGCGGGCAAAATTCTTATGATTTGAAAATTCGCGGTCTTAGATAAACAGGGTCAAAACCCCGGTATAGCCATAGAACCGGTCATTGCAGATTTCGCCGTTGCCGTAAAAACCGGTCAGTGGCAAATCACCCAATTCATCACGGATGATCATCATTTCGCGGCTTTCGGTGCCAAACAGATGCGGGCCACGGGCGACGCAGCTGCAATAAAGCGCCCCGCGCGGTTTGCCCGGCAGACGTTTTTGCAAATCGCTTAGCATACGACGCAAATCCTGTTCGGCAGCGGCGCCGTCACGGCGGACAAAACGAATGGCGTCCCCCGCCTGCACATCGCCACTGATCGCGATCATGTTGTTGTGGGGATCAATCCCCATCAGATTGCGCACGACAAAGTCACCGGTATCGGACCCGGGCACCATCAGGGCCGCGTGATAGCGCCCCGATGCCATGGATTGTTCGCCGCCATCTGCTTCGAGTTCTTGCTTAAGCACATCAAGGGCGGGGCGATCATCAAGGGTGGAGATGATGCCTTCGCGTCCCTCGGTCACGCGATGGACCGGGCCGATTGGCGTGCAGGCCTGACTGATGCCGACCTGAACACTGGTTTTACCATCAAACAAAACACCCGACAGGCCACCATTAACCACCCTGTCGGCAATCTGCGGCGCGCCGCGTTCCCCCGATGCGATGCCGCCCACCAGATAGGTCGAGCCCAGTCTTGCCAGCTCGGCCAGTTGGGCAAGGCTTTCGGGGGCAGCGGGATCGCCATGAACAAGGCCAAAGATCGGCTGCAGGCGATCAATCGCGCTTTGCAGATCGCGCGCATCGAGATCAGCCTCGGTCTTGAGCGGCTCAAAAATATGGAATTCATCACGGGCAAAGGGGGCCACCATGACAGAGGCCGCTGGAACGCCGAAATAGGCCCGGCCCGATCCGCAGACGCCAACGCCGGATGTTCCGATCCAGTGTTCAATCGACAGACGGGAGCGCAGGAAGGTCAGGATACTGCCAAGATCATCGGCCAGCGGTTCGGAGACATACAAAAAGGCCAGCGCCTGTTTGGGCAGTGGTTCCTTTTCGAGAAGTTCTGCAAGCTCGGATGCGACCGAGGCCCAGTTTTCGCCGCTGGCATGTGCCGCCCGAAATTCCGCCGTCATGCTGTCTCCCGTTGCTGACTGGTCAGGGCGCCCGGGTCTTGTGCCCGGGTGATAACCAGAAATCTGATGCTTAACATCTAAGCCCAGTTACATCTAAGCATTGGCCCACCCCTTCGACAAGGGCTTGGGCGGCGGTTCGTGATCCGGATCAAAACAAACGATCAGGAAACGTGTTTGCGCAGGATCTCCATCGCGGCGTTCAGCTGCGTCATGCGCTGGTGGGAGCCATAATTGCTGTCGGGGTGGTGGATGGCGGCCAGAACGCGGTATTTGGCGCGGATGGCGCGCAAATCAGGCCGTGCGCTTGGCGCAAAGCCCATGACATGCAGGGCCTCGTTAAAGGTGGTCACGCCGCGATCGAGCGGATCAAAGGCAAGGTTATCAACAATCTGGCGCAGACGTTCGAGTTCTTCACGCGATTGCAGAAGTTCCACGGGTGGCTCTGCCTGACGTTTTTTAAGTGCACGGGCTTCTTCAAGGGCGGCACGTTCGGCGGCGAGGACATCGGATTTCTCAACCCGCATATTGACATCACCCGCGTCGAAATCGATCGCCATTTGCAGTGCCTTGCGCACGGTGATCACCGAAAATCCGGGTGGCAGGCGCAGTTGCAGCCGGGGTTTGCGCCGCCAAGGGCGCCCCTCGGCCGGGCCGGACTTCAAGACTATGGTTTCGCGATCCCCCTTGGGCGAGTCGCCGGGGTCCTGATAATCCTCAATCGCCTTTTCGGGCACAATCAACATGACCGACCGCGCCAGATCGGCGGCATTCACCCCGCGCCGTTCTGCCAGTTGCAGCACAGCGTCACGAAAGATCGAAGAACAGGGAATGGTGTAGGACTGTTTGACGGTGGAAGAAGACGACACTGAACAATCCCTTTAAGGCATTGAAGTATTTAACTTAAATCTGAAACCCCCGGACACCGAAAGCGCAGATCAAACGCGCCTTTGCACCCGATAACAAGAAGTGTATCGACGGATTTAGCCCCCTGCAACTGCATTTGCAGTCAAAATCGAATCGCTTCCGATTCATTCACAGGCCTATCGGCGACTCGTTGGGAATCCATGGAGTCCCCGGAAAAACGCCAACACATTGATATGACGGGATATTTGTTTGAAGGCGTGCATTTCAGGCACCCAGGACACCTGTTTGGTTTCCCAAGAGTTATCCACAGGTCATAAATGTCGCCTGATTTCGGGAAATTTGATTAAGTTATTGATATTATGTGATTTATCACATTGTGCACTTGCGATACCCCAGCCCTGCCGGAAAGGCAAAAAGGATCAGAAACCCGATAATTGGATAACAGCCTAGGAAGAGATGTTTTGAAAAAACAACATACGCAGTAGCAGAAACGCTGTTCGAAACAGAACCGAAAGTAAATGAGGTGTTAATTTTACACCAAACCGCGTGTTTTGGTCCTCAAATGAGGGTTTTCAGGCGAAAATCACGGTGTTCGCAACACACTCGGAACTCTATTAACTTATTGATTTATATTATATATTTGTCTTTTTGTCGCGTTGGCTTCACCTTCTGAAGATCCGGCGGCTTAATCATTTCGGGTTGTTGACGTTTTCTATCTACATACGTAGTTTTTTGCGCTTCACAAGCGTCGAAATTGCGCCAATCTGTGCCTTTGTGAAATTTTATAACCTGTCGGGACGCGCACAAGCCCTTGGAAAACCGACGGTTTTGCCCCCCAGATCATAAAGCGTCCGGCATATACCCATGCAGATGCTTCGCGCTTAGCTGGCGTCTGAGGTTTGCAGCAGGTCGACGACGTCAGGCAGGATGCGCTTGACGATCACGTCCACGCCATCGGCATTAGGATGCATCCCGTCATCCTGATTAAGCTCCGGCTCGGCGGCGACGCCTTCAAGGAAAAACGGATACAAATCAACCTGATAGCGGCTGGCGAGATCGGGATAGATGCTGTTGAATTCATCGCCGTAGGCCGTCCCCATGTTGGGCGGGGCCATCATACCGGCCAGCAGAACATCGACATCCATGCCGCGCAGCTTTTCAAGGATTTCTGCCAGGTTTTCACGGGTCTGGGATGGCTCCATGCCGCGCAGCGCATCATTGGCACCAAGTTCGAGCAACACCGCATCGGGTTTCTCAACCAGCGCCCAGTCGAGACGCGCCAGTCCGGCTGCCGTGGTATCGCCCGAGACGGAGCTATTGATCACCCGGACATCGTGGCCTGCTTCCTTAAGAGCCGCTTCAAGCTTCGGCGCGAAACCGTTTTCATGATCAAGGCCATAGCCCGCCATCAGGCTATCGCCAAATAAAACAAGGGTTTTTGGCGTCTGGTCGCTATCCTGTGCCTTGGTTTCATGGGCAAACCCGGCCACTCCAAGGGTTGCAAGGGCAAGCGTGGCAAGGGCCAAACCGGCGGATTTGCGAAAGCGTGATACCAACTTATGCGTGAACTTGATTACAGTGCGACCTTGCCCAAACGCCAAATTCATTACAAATCTCACCTTTACATGCTGCGAACTTGCCGGAGCGGTTTCCGACCGTTTACCCTTAAAGAAGTTATTCAGATCAAAAGAAGTCTGAACCAGAAACGTCCTGATCCGTAAGCTTATGTAGCCTGCTTTGTTGATCTTGCAACGGACAACCCGATAGGACCCGAAATGAGTGTGACCGAAACCACCACGATACCGGAACAAAATGTCGCCGCGTCTGGTGAAGCGCCAAAACAGACAATTGATGTGCAAAACCTGAAGCTGCGGCTGCAGGGTCCGGCCGGGATTGTCGAGATCCTTAAAGGGGTTGATCTTGCGATTGGTGCGGGCGAGCGCGTCTCGCTTGTCGGTCCGTCGGGGTCCGGCAAGACATCGCTTTTGATGGTGATCGCCGGGCTGGAACAAGCCCAGGAAGGTGTGGTGAAGGTCTGCGGCAAGGACCTTCGCGCCCTTGATGAAGATGGCTTGGCGCTTTATCGCCGCCATCATGTCGGCATCGTGTTTCAGGACTTTCACCTGATCCCGACCATGAGCGCGCTGGAAAACGTTGCGCTTCCGATGGAGTTCGCCGGGCGTGCAGATGCCTTTGAAAAGGCACGCGAAGAATTGGAACTTGTCGGGCTGGGTCACCGCACAGATCACTATCCCGGACAGCTATCAGGCGGGGAGCAGCAGCGCGTTGCGCTTGCACGTGCGCTTGCGACCGATCCGGAGCTTTTGCTGGCCGATGAGCCGACCGGCAACCTTGATGGCACGACCGGTGAAACGATTATCGAATTGCTGTTTGACCTGACCAAACGGCGCGGCTCGACCCTGCTTTTGATTACCCATGATCCCGCCCTTGCCAAGCGGTGCGACCGCACCGTGATGCTGCGCGACGGCGAAATCGTTTCGCATCTGGAATCGCAGTCATGAGCACATCTGTTTCCCCCACTGACGGTGCGGACCGCCTTTGGTCCATTGCCTGGCGGGTCTGTCGGCGCGAGTTGCGCGGCGGGCTTTCGGGCTTTCGTATTTTTCTGGCGTGCCTTGCGCTTGGCGTCGGGTCGATTGCCGCTGTCGGAAACGTTTCGGAATCCGTTCTTTCGGCACTTGAGCGTGACGGGCGGAAGCTTTTGGGTGGCGATGTTGAACTGCGCCTGACCCATCAGGAAGCCACCGGTGATCAGATCGAGTGGTTAACCGCGAACACCGAACGTGTGGCCGAACTGGCGACCATGCGCACCACGGCCTATGGCCCGGACCAGCGCCGTCTGGTGGAGCTTAAGGCGGTTGATGATGCCTATCCGCTGTTTGGCGAGATGGAGCTTGCCGATGGGGTTCCCTTCGACGGGATTCTTGATCAGAAGGATGGCGTCTGGGGGGCTGTGACCGAGGCCGGATTGCTGGAACGGCTTCGCATCGATGTCGGGGACACGGTTGCCCTTGGCGATATTGATGTTCAGATCCGTGGTGTGATCAAGACCGAGCCCGACAAGGCAGTTGGCTTTTTCAACTTTGGCCCACGCCTGATGGTGTCGATGGACGGGTTGATGGAGACCGGGCTGGTGCAGCCGGGCAGTCTGATCCGCTATTATTACGCATTGGATATCAACGACAATGAAACCCCGACCGCCTTTCGCGAACGGCTTGAAGAGCAGTTCGAAGATGCGGGCTGGCGTATTCGTGATACGGCCAATGCCAACCCGGGACTGAAACGCTTTATCGAGCGCCTGACCCTGTTCCTGACGCTTGTTGGCCTTTCCGCCCTTTTGGTTGGCGGCATCGGGGTTGCCAATGCGGTGCGCAGCCATATCGAAAGCAAAACATCCGTCATCGCCACGCTTAAATCCATCGGGGCGTCGCATGGCTTGGTGCTTCGGATTTACTTCCTGCAGATCCTTGTTCTGGCCCTGATCGGGATTGCCATCGGGCTTCTGATCGGTGCTGTGACACCAGCGTTGATTGCTCCGCTCTTGTCCGGGCGGTTGCCGATTGATGTGACGCTTGGTCCGGCATTGCCGTCGCTTGTCATTGCGACCAGCTTTGGGGTTTTGACCACACTGGTCTTTGCGCTGCCATCCTTGCTGCGCGCACGCGAAATCCCGGCAGCACGATTGTTCCGTGCCAGTGCCGGCCTGTTTAGTGGTAGTCCGGTGCGCAAGCGTGACCTGCCCTATATCGGGGTGCCGCTGGTGCTGTTGTTGATTCTGACGGTGCTGACCGCGACCGATAAGGCGATCGCGCTTGGCTTTATTGGCGGGTCGGCAGCGGCCGTGGTGATTTTCACCTTTGCCGGACAGGGCATCGTATCCCTTTCGAAACGGTTGATTACGGGCCGCAGTGCCTTTTCCAGACTGGCGCTGGCCAACCTGCACCGTCCGGGCGCAAGTACCGTCCCGGTTGCGTTATCGCTTGGGCTGGGCCTCACACTTCTGGTGACGATTTCCGGGATCGAGGGCAACCTTGATAACGAGATTAACGAGAACCTGCCGGACTCTGCCCCGGCCTTCTTCTTCCTTGATATTCGCCCCGATCAGATCGAGCAGTTCCGAGGCCAGCTTCTGGCACAGGACAACGTTTCGGATATCGAACAAACACCGATGCTGCGTGGCCGGGTAACGGCGGTTGACGGGGTTAATTCCAACGATGTCGGACCGGGTGATGATCGCTGGTTCCTGCGTGGGGACCGCGGACTTACCTTTGCCGCCACCCCGCCGCCGGAAACCAAACTGGTGCGCGGCGAATGGTGGCCGGCTGACTACAATGATGCGTCCAAGCCGCTGGTGTCGATCAGTGCCGATATCGGCAATGCGTTTGATCTGGAGCCGGGCGATACATTGACCGTCAATGTGCTGGGCCGCGATATCACCGCCGAGATCGCCAACTGGCGCGAGATCGAATGGCAAAGCCTGCGTATGAATTTCGCGATGGTGTTTTCACCGGGCCTGATCGACAAGGCGCCCTATAGCCTGATCGCTACTGCCCATATGCCGCGCGAAATGGAAGAACCGGTTGATCGCATGATCGGCGTGGACTTCCCGAATGTCTCGGCCATCCGGGTACGTGAAGCGCTGGAAGCGGCCAATGCCATTCTGGCGGGGATCGGAACGGCGCTTAACGCCACCAGCATGATTGCGATTGTTGCCGGTGTACTTGTGCTTGGCGGGGCGGTTGCGGCCGGTCGGCGCAAGCGCATCTATGACGCCGTGGTGCTCAAGACCCTGGGCGCAACACGGGCCAACATCCTTTATGCCTATGCGCTGGAATACGGCATCCTTGGCCTTGCCACCGGGGTGATTGCGGCCGTCGTCGGGTCGGTTGCCGCCTGGTCGGTGCTGGTGCTGATCATGGAAGCCAACTGGGTGCTGTTACCGATGACCATTCTGGGTCCGATTGCCATTGGCCTGTTTGCCACGCTGGCGGCTGGCTTTATCGGCACTTGGCAGGCATTGCGCAGCCCGGCAGCACCGTTGTTGCGCAACGAATAAGCCCCCAGCAACCAGCAGCCTTAAACAGACAAGGCCAGATCCAGATGGACCCGGCCTTGTTTTTTGCGAAAACCGTTTCGAAAACGATCTGAATTGACTGATTGAGGATCAGGCGATGTCGCGCAGTGCCCGCCTGACGACCTTGCCGGTGGTTGTCATCGGCAGCTGATCGAGGAAGGCGATCTCGCGCGGGTATTCGTGTGCGGCCAAGCGGGTTTTAACGAAGTCCTTGATTTCGCTCTCAAGCGCCGGGCTTTGGGCAAAGCCATCGGCCAGCACGACAAAGGCCTTTACGATCTGGCCGCGCTGTTCGTCGGGTTTGCCAATCACACCGGCCATGCGCACAGCCGGATGTCCAATCAGACAATCCTCGATCTCGCCCGGGCCGATGCGATATCCCGCCGAGCTGATCAGATCATCGTCCCGCCCGACAAAGCGGATATAGCCATCAGCATCAATACACCCCATATCGCCGGTCAAAAGCCATTCGCCGACAAACTTGTCACGGGTGGCTTCGGGATTGCGCCAATATTCCAGGAACATCACCGGATCTGGCGCACGCACGGCAATGCGGCCCATTTCACCGGGTTCAAGCACCTTGCCACTCAGATCAATCACCGCGACATCGTGGCCGGGCACCGGACGACCCATCACACCGGGTTTGGGTTCCATGATCGACTGACAGGAACTGACCACCATGTTGCATTCGGTCTGCCCATAGAACTCGTTGATGGTGAGGCCAAACACCCGACGCCCCCAATCAAGAAGTTCCGCACCCAATGTTTCGCCACCGCTTGCAATGGAGCGGAGTTTAAAATTGAACCTTTGCGCCATATCGTCACCAGCCGCGCGCATCATCTTGAGCGCAGTTGGCGGCAGGAAGGTATTGCGCACGCCATATTCGGCCATCAGGCGAAAGGCATCCTCGGGCGTGAATTTTTCAAACCGGTGGGCGACGACAGGCACGCCGTGATGCCAGGCCGGCAACAAAACATCCAAAAGCCCGCCAATCCAGGCCCAGTCAGCCGGGGTCCACATGACATCCCCGTCTTCGGGGAAGAAGTCATGCGACATTTCAACACCAGGCAAATGGCCAAGCAACACCCGGTGCGCATGCAGCGCGCCTTTCGGCTGACCGGTGGTGCCGGATGTGTAAATGATCAGGGCCGGTTCATCGGCACGGGTATTGACCGGCTCAAACTCGTCACTGGCTTCTGATGACAGGGCCTTGAAATCAAAACATTGATCAGGCGCGCCATCAATCACATAGACATATTCAAGGGCGGGCAGAAGATCGCGGATTTCGGCAATCTTGGCGGCCCCTTCGCGGTCTGTCACCAAGGCCTTGGCCGCGCAGTTACCCAGCCGGTATTCCAGCGCATCGACCCCAAACAGGGTAAAGAGCGGCACAGCAATGCCGCCCATCTTGTAGGTCGCAACGTGGGCAATCGCCGTTTCCGGGCTTTGTGGCAAAAGAATCCCGACCCGGTCACCACGCCTTATGCCATGACGGCGCATGACATTGGCAAAGCGGTTCGACAGGCGTTTGATCTGCGCAAATGTGTAGTCGCGGCGCGATCCATCGCGCCGACGATGCATCAATGCCAGACGATCCGGGTCATCCGCCCATTTGTCGCAAACATCGACACCGATATTAAAGTGGGTTGGCACGTTCCAGGCAAAGCGTGAACGTACCGCCGCATAGTCTGAACGACTGCCCAGCATGTTTCCTCCCTGAATTCGCCGCTGTTCTTTGTTTTTGGGTGCGGCAAATGTTGCGGAGCATGCTAGTGGCAATCGGTGGAAATTGGAAGGTCTGTCTGCGCGGTCCCGATGGCTGGTATTTAGCTGCCCGGATCAAGCAGGAAGGTGAAGTTGGCGTTCTGTCCGACGTCGGTCGTTGCACGGGCATGACAGCCAAGGCAGGTGGCATCAGACTGATCCTGCATGAAGCTTTCAAGCGTGCTGTTGGTCAAAAAGCGCGGTACTTCGCCAATACCAAACGGTTCACCGCCGGGATTGCCGATCCATTGCGTGCCGAGCAGCATATAATTTGCAAGGACGCTGTCGTTCAGTTTGGTCTGCCAGACAAAGTTGCTTTCAGCCGTACCGGAGAATAGCCGCCAGCAACGTACAATATCTGGCGGGGTCGGATGCCCCCCGGACGCAAGGCGCGCATAAGGCGGGTTATCTGCCCATTTCAGAATCTCGGATACCGGTTGATTGGCCGGACTGCCGGTTGGTAGTCGGCCGCCATAAAAGGCGAATTCCCCTTCGACCGCTTCGGGCACGAGACAGCCGTTTTCAAACGGTTGCTTGGTGATGATGCTGTTGGGACGCCGTGCATTGGCGGCCAAGGGCACATTATCGATATGTTCGAAGCTCGACCAGATCCAGCGATCCCCGTTGCCACTGGCGACCCGCTGGACAAGATGCATGCCCACCAAGCCGACCGTGACATCAAGACATTTCGCCCGGCCATCAATTGTCTGATCACCCGCAAGCGATATTCGCGCCGGGCGGGTAAAATAACGATCCCGACTTGTCTCATCCGCAGTTGGCAGAATACGCCAGGAAAACTTCAGAAGCTGTGCCCCCATCATACCGGGGGCGGAGGCTGGAATGGCAGGGCCGGACGCGTTTGCGGCATCATTGGCAACCGCATCAGCAGAAGCGAGTTTTACCTTCGTTGCGACATCGGCCTGCAGATGGCCGGTGGGGAAATCGATGTTTTTCCCGGACGTGGCAAAGGCGGCACGCCCGGCTGGCGTTTGCAGGTTGTTTGCGATGATATAGTCGGCAGCGACCGGATTAATGCGGGTTTCGAAAAGAACGAAATTGCCTGCCTGATCAATCAGCACATCACCGGTAGATTGCAGATAACTTGCCAGCAGCAAATGCCCGTCGGGAAGATCATCGGCACAGGCCGGATTCGGATAGGTCACCTCGGAAAACAGGTCGCGCCGGGTCGGGAAGCTTTCCCATAAGGCGGACTGATCGGGATGATCAAGCGGCGCCATAAGCGACGTGAATGCCTGCCAGGAGAACCGGTCAAACGGGCGCTGGGCGTGATAGGCAAGGAAACGATAAACGAAGCTGGCGTCGAATTCCGGCACATCAACCGGCGCAATAGCGCACGGCCCCGTGCCATTGCCATCGGCACAGAATTCTGCATTGTCATAGGTGTCGGTAAAGACCGGAATATCGCCATCACCGGCTGCACGTTTCAAACTGGCATTTTGCGCTTGCCCGACCGTCGCGGCAGTCATCATGCACACAATAACCAAAACTAGTTTTGCCACGGCATGCGCCAACACCCCGACAGGGGTCAATATGGGCATATCGAGTGCGATGGAACGTGACATGATCCAGGGCCTGTGTACGTTTCACGACGGTTTTGTTCATCCCGTAAGGGCACCATCATAGACCGGTTTACAGAACGTGTCGCCAATATGCGATTTCACGATAGCGTCACATCCAGGGTGAACAAGTTCACATCTGACGGCGGCCCGGAGTTGCACAATCTGTCAAAACGTTGCTTTTCCCGGAAATCCTGCCATATTTTGATCATCGCAGAATTGTATACCTATGTTCTGCTCACAATTGGATCAAAGAGGGATTTCAATGGCTTTTGAAACGCGTCAACGCGGCTATGACGTCTCGGTTGGCCGGTCGGCGGCCGAGATCGATGAAGGTCTCCGCGCCTATATGCTGCGTGTCTATAACTACATGGCATCCGCACTTGCCCTGACCGGTATCGTGGCAATGGCTGTGTCGACCAGCCCGACCCTGATGCAGGCTATTTTCGGCACCGGACTGCACTGGATTGTCATGCTGGCCCCGATCGGGCTTGTGTTCTTCCTGAGCGCGCGCATCCACAAGATGAGCTTTGGTGCCGCACAGGCGACATTCTGGATCTACGCCGCAATGATGGGTCTGTCCCTTGCGTCGATCTTCCTGGTTTATACCGGTGAGTCGATCGCGCGCACGTTCTTCATCACCGCGGGTACCTTTGGTGCGATGAGCCTGTTTGGCTATACCACCAAGAAGGACCTTTCGGGCTGGGGCAGCTTCCTGTTCATGGGCCTGATCGGTATCATCATCGCAATGGTGGTGAACATCTTCCTTGCCAGCACGATGCTGCAGTTCGTCATTTCGGCGGCTGGTGTTCTGATCTTTACGGGCCTTACCGCCTATGACACCCAGCGCATCAAGGAAGAATATCACGAGCATGACGATGCAACGACCGCAGGCAAAAAAGCCCTGTTTGGCGCGCTGCGTCTGTATCTCGACTTCGTGAACCTGTTCATCATGCTGCTGCACTTCTTTGGCAATCGCGAATAGAAGTTGCCCGGCAGTCGCAGTCAAAACCCCCGCAGCATCCGCTGCGGGGGTTTCTTTTTGTCTTGTCTTTGCTCAGGATCGGCTCAGGACGCGTTTGCCGTGTCTTTGCCAAGGCCACCGGTTGCGTCCATAAGCGTCTTGCGATGTCCAAGCTGCGACAGGAAGTTTTCCGAGCGGGTAAAGCCACCCGAAGCAGCACGCGCAGCCCCCTTTGCACCGGCTTCGTTAAATGCCTCATAGGCCTGTGAATAGCTCATCCGGGCGTGGGTGAGCATTTCGATATCCTTGTGCAGATTGCCGTTGGTCAGATAGACGGTGGCAAGTGCGAACATGATCCGACCCCAGATATAGGGATGATCGCGCCGTGTGCAGACTTTAAGGGCGGCCTGAAAAACCGGGACAACCTGCGTATCGGGGATGGTCACGTCGCGAATGGTGGCAGACGATACAATCGCATCCGCCAGACCATAGGCGATCAACGCATAAAGCGGGCCGTGAACGCGTGCATTGATCATGCCGAGCGCCCGGCGGTAATGCCCAGCACCCTTATCGACGATCTGGGCATTTTCCTTGTCCTTGCCGGTCAAGACCATGGCCTCGCCGAGTTTGCAGATTGAAAGGGCACGATCGACCGGCGAGCCCATCGAAAGTTCGATCCTGCGTTCCAGCATGCGCCAGATCGCAATCGACAACTCGCCAGAGCGCGCCTTGAGGTTTGCGATCAGTGACCAGTTCACAAGTGATCCATAAAGGGCGAGTGCCGCCGTGGTGCGGGGATCCACCTTGGAAAAATCCGTGACACGATCAAGCAATTCCGAAAGCTGGCTGGTCGGCGCGGCCGGATCATTTTCCGCCAAGGCTTCGCCTTTGAGACCGGTTGGTGCAGCGGTTTTTCCGGTGGCGGCCACTGGTTTTTCGGCAATATCGGCCACCATCTGGCGGATATAGGGTTCCATGACACGAAGCGCACTTGCGCAATAGGAACGATCACCGGTTTCCGACAGGACAAACGCCCCGAACCCATAGGCCAGCGCCGCACCGGCACCAGCGTGCGAAAAGACTTCTCCGCCCAGAACGCGGTCCTGAAGGTCTTCCATGATCGCCGCCAGACGCGCAATCTGAAGGGCACGCTGTTCGCCGCCCCGGGATGTCAGGACAAGCTGCGCGTTCAACAGCACCCGCAATGCCTCGGCAACGTCGGAATGGGTCGGCTGACGGAAGATATAAGTCTGGGGCAGCATCAGGTCATAAAGCGACGATGTCAGGGCATCGCTGACCAGATAGAGGTTGAGATACCCGGTGCTGGCATCCTGACGCCCCCAGAAGACCGTATCGGCATCCTTGCGATGCGCCATATTAAGAACGCTTAGCTGTGCTTCGCGTATGGCCTGAAACGGATCGGCTGCATCGGGATTTGGTGTAAAGAACTGATCAATCCGAATCCCTTCGCTTTCGGGGACGGACGAGACAGCAGCTGTCACGATATCTGAAATATCATCAACGGAACTTGCACCGATATGGGCGTTGGTATCGGCAGGCGTGAAGCGGGCGATGGCATATCGGCACAGGACATCATCTGTCGCCAGAATATCTCTGGGAGCACCCCCCGTATCATCGACAGTATCGGCACCTGTGATCAAAGATTTGAACACAAGGCCAACCATTGACCAGAAACCAGCCATTCTTGTCCTTATCTGTTCCCTGCTTCTCGGAGCCTGAACAGCAGGGATCTCAAGACTTTAGTAGGGACATTTTCGTCCTACAAATCAGGTTGGTCAATGGCGTGGGTTGTCATTTCACTCATACCGAAGAATAGGGTGCACGATCCCAAAAAGGGTGAAATGACATCCAACAAAACAGTGTTTTACCGGGTTCAGGACTCCCAGGGCCGTTTGCGCTGTCGCGATGCGTTGGGCGTGGAAGAAGCGGATTTTGATGAATTTCGGCCCCAAGGACCGCGGGATCGTGCCGCCTTGGCAACACCGGCCCCCTGCCCTGCCGGACGGCCCGATGCATTGCTTGCAGACGTGCCTGACATTTCCTTCAGGCGCGCGATGCGGTTGGCCATGTTGGGGTGGGTTGAAAACAAATTATCAACACCTTTGCCCGACAGCGGGTTGGCAATGTACATGTGGGCCATCGCCGGGTTGCGTTCGGCATCCATGTTCGGGATGGCGTGAACACCCTTATCGAGTTTGTTCAGCGCACTGGCCAGCCACATCGGATGGCCACAGATTTCAGCCCCGATCTTGTCGGCTTCATATTCGCGGGTGCGCGAAATTGCCATTTGCACGATCATCGCACCCAAGGGTGCCAGAATGGCAATCAGGATCATTCCGATCCCGCCCAGCGGATTGTTGTTGTCGCGGTTGCCGCCAAACATGCCGGCAAACATTGCGAAGTTGGCCAACGCGGAAATCGCCCCGGCAATGGTCGCGGTGATGGTCATGGTCAGGGTATCGCGGTTTTTGACATGGGCCAGTTCATGGGCCATGACGCCAGCGATTTCGTTGCGATCAAGCAGTTTGAGCAACCCTGTGGTCGCCGCCACCGCTGCGTTTTCCGGGTTACGGCCCGTGGCAAAGGCGTTTGGTTGCGGGTTTTCAATCACATAGACCTTGGGCATCGGCAGATCGGCATTGCGCGCAAGGTCGCGCACCATCGCCACCAGTTCGGGTGCTGTTTTGTCATCGACCTGCCGGGCACTGCGCATGCGCAGCAGCATCGCGTCCGAATTCCAATAGGCGAACACATTCATGGCCGCTGCAAACAGCAGCGCGATAATCATGCCCTGTTGGCCGCCAATCATCATGCCGACCGCGCCAAACAGCGCCGTCAATCCGGCCAGCAACAAACCTGTACGCACATAGTTCATGGTCGAAAACCCTTATCGACAAACATTCCGACCGAAAGATAAGGCGAAGTCCGGCCAAGGCAAGGGCCATCAGACCAAACTGAGATATGGCTCACATCAGAAAAACCAAAACGGGGCCGACTTGCGTCAGCCCCGTTCGGGAATTTAAAACAGCCGGACCGGCGGGGTCGGGGGAAAAAGACGGTCCGGCTGTTTATGCAACGATATCGGTCACTCCGCAGGCTGGTGTGTTTCAGCCTCATCAAGTGAACGAACGTCGTTGCGCCGGCCAATCATGCGTACAAGAACATAAAAGACCGGGGTCAGAATCAGGCCAAATATCGTCACGCCCAGCATGCCCGAGAACACGGCAATACCAATCGCGTGGCGCATCTCGGCACCGGCACCACTGGACAGAACCAGCGGGACGACACCCATGATAAAGGCCAGAGAAGTCATCAGGATCGGGCGCAGACGAAGGCGGCTGGCCTCGATCGCGGCCTGAACGGTGCTGCGGCCCTGATGTTCAAGTTCTCGGGCGAACTCGACAATCAGGATGGCGTTCTTTGATGCCAGTCCGGCCAGCACAAACAGGCTGATCTGGGTGAAGATATTATTGTCACCCCCGAACAGATAGACGCCAAAGATGGCTGACAGGATGCTCATCGGGACGATCAGGATCACCGCCAATGGCATGGTCAGGCTTTCATATTGCGCCGCCAGCACCAGGAACACGAGCAGGATACAGATCGGGAAAACAAAGATCGCTGTATTGCCTGCCAGGATCTGCTGATAGGTCAGCTCCGTCCATTCATAGGACATGCCCGGTGGCAAGGTTTCATCAAGGATCTTGGTGATCGCCGCCTGTGCATCGCCACTGGAATATCCCGGTGCCGCGTTACCATTCAGATCGGCAGAACGGAACGCGTTATAGCGCATTGCCGTATCCGGCCCGAATGTTTCGGAGACCGACAGCACAGAACCAAGCGGCACCATGTCGCCGTCCGCGTTGCGGGTTTGCAGGCGCAGGATGTCATCGGGGCTTGAACGATATGGCTTGTCTGCCTGTGCGATCACCTGATAGGTGCGGCCAAAGGCATTGAAGTCATTAACATACATCGACCCCAGATAGACCTGCATGGTCCGGAAGATTTCATCAACCGGGATGCCAAGCTGCTGGACCTTGGTACGGTCAAGCGTTGCCTGAAGCTGCGGCACGTTGATGTTGTAGCTTGAAAACACACCGGTCAGTTCCGGTGCGGCCCATGCCTTGGCAAGGACCTGTTTCATCGCATCATCAAGCGCACGATAGCCCTGATCGGAGCGATCCTGTACCTGAAGCTTGAACCCGCCAACGGTACCAAGCCCCTGTACCGGCGGTGCCGGGAAGATGGCGACAAAGGCCTCGTCAATCGCGCCAAATTTCTGCTGGAGCTTGCCGGCGATAGCAAGACCCGACAGATCATCGCTTTTGCGTTCGGCAAAATCCGTCAGCGTGACAAAGACGATGCCCGCACTTGAGCTGTTTACAAAGCCGTTAATTGAAAGCCCCGGGAAGGCCACAGCACTTTCAACACCGGGTTCGCGAAGCGCGATGTCAGACATTTCACGAATGACGTCTTCGGTCCGGTCCAGTGTCGCGCCCTGCGGAAGCTGGGCGAAGCTGACAAGATACTGCTTGTCCTGAAGCGGCACGAAGCCTGTCGGCAGGATCTGGAAGCCCTGATAGGTCAATGCCAGAAGACCGACATAAAGCACCATCATAATGGCCTTTACACCCAGCAGGCGTTTCACACCACCGGCGTAAAGATCGGTGCTGCGATTAAAGAATCGGTTGAAGGCGCGGAAGAACCAGCCAAAGACAAAGTCCATACCGCGTGTCAGCCAATCTTTTGGCGCGTCGTGACTGCGCAGAAGCACAGCCGACAAGGCCGGGCTCAGCGTCAGTGAGTTGACGGTGGAAATGATCGTGGCAATCGCGATGGTTAGGGCAAATTGCTGATAGAACTGGCCGGTCAGGCCGGAAATAAAGGCAATCGGCACAAACACACCGGTGATGACAAGCGAGGTCGCAATGATCGGCCCGGTCACTTCGCGCATGGCAGCAACCGTTGCATCGCGCGGCGAAAGACCACGTTCGATGTTTCGTTCAACGTTTTCGACGACGACAATCGCATCATCGACCACGATCCCGATGGCCAGGATCAAGCCAAACAGCGACAGCACGTTGATCGAAAAGCCCATCAAAAGCATCAGCGCAAAGGTACCGATGATCGATACCGGCACGGCCAGCAACGGAATGATCGAGGCACGCCATGTCTGCAAGAACACTGTCACCACGACAACCACAAGGGCGACCGCCTCAAGCAATGTCATGATGACCGACTTGATCGAACCACGGACAAACACGGTCGGGTCATAGACAATCGAGTAATCGAGATCGTCCGGGAAGTTCTGTTTGAGTTCTTCCATGGTGGCGCGGACGTTGCTGGAAATATCAAGTGCGTTCGAGCCCGGCGATGCAAAGATCGGGATCGCCACCGCCGGTTTGTTATCAAGCAGGGAACGCAGCGCATATTGCTGGGCTTCCATTTCGATGCGCGCAACATCGCCCAAACGCGTAATCGTGCCATCAGTTTCGCGTTTGATGATGATGTTTTCGAACTCTTCGGGGCTTTCCAGACGACCGCTGATATTGATCGGCAACTGGAACTGCACACCAGTGTCATAAGGTGCACCACCAATGATGCCGGCTGCGACCTGAACGTTCTGGCTTTGAATGGCCGAAACCACCTCGCCCGCGGTCAGGTTACGTTCGGCAACCTTGTCGGGGTTAAGCCAGACACGCATGGCATAATCGCCCGAGCCAAACAGCCCGACCTGTCCGACACCGGTGATACGCGCCAGACGGTCACGGACATTCAGCGTCGCGTAGTTCCGCAAATACAGCATGTCATAGCGTTCATTGGGTGAACGCAAATGCACGACCATCGTCAAATCCGGCGAACGTTTGGACACTGTAACGCCAAGCTGGCGAACAATATCAGGCAGGCGTGGTTCAGCCTGCGAGACGCGGTTCTGGACTTTCTGCTGGGCAAGATCCGGGTCGGTACCAATTTCAAACGTCACGGTCAGGGACAGATTGCCATCGGTGGTGGCCAGTGAGTTGATATAAAGCATCCCCTCAACCCCGTTGATCTGCTCTTCAAGCGGGGAGGCAACGGTTTCGGAAATCTCGGCCGGGTTTGCACCGGGGAATTTGGCTTCGACCACGATCGAGGGCGGCACGACTTCCGGATATTCGGAAATCGGCAAACGCCACATGGCAATCAGGCCCGCCAACAAGATCAGGACGGACAGGACGCCAGCAAAGATCGGGCGATCCACAAAAAAGCGGGAAAGATTCTGCATGTTTTTCAGCCTTGCTTTAAAGCGCAGTCACACATCGATTACGATGCGGAGGCCTGCAGAATTTCCGGCGCGACAGGCATACCCGGCCGAACCTTCATGATGCCGTTGACGATCACCAGATCACCTTCGTTCAGACCCGACGTCACAATGCGCATGCCATTGATTTCCGAACCCAGCGTTACCTGACGATAGGCAACCGTATTGTCGGGTTCGACAACATAGACAAACTTGCGGTCCTGATCGGTGCTGACAGCTTCTGGCGAGACCATGATGACGTTGCTTTTGGCCAATGTGCCGACCTCAAGGCTGGCAAAGGTGCCGGGCAGAAGACTGCCATCAAGGTTATCAAACAGCGCACGGGTCCGGATGGTACCGGTCCGCGGATCAATGCGGTTGTCAAAGCTGTGCACGTGACCGGACACATGACGACCATTCGACAGCGTCATATTGACCGGAATGGTTTGGGCAGCAGCATCGACTTTGCCGCTGTCGCCAAGACTTGCAAAGAAGGTCTGCTCATCCAGGTCGAAGTCGGCATAGATTTTACCGGTGGAGACAATCGTGGTCAGGACCGGGGCATTGGGGCCGGCATTGACCTGGTTGCCGACGGTCAGCTCAACCCGGCTGACACGGCCATTGATCGGCGCTTTGACATAGGCGTGATCGAGCTGGATTTCGGCCAGTTCAAGCTTGGCTTTGGCGCGGCTGACGTCACTTTGGGCAACCTGATGGGTGCTGAGACGTTCGTCATAGACGCGCTTGGAAACCGTGCCGTTGGAAACGAGTTTCTCGGCCCGTTCCTTTTCCTTTTTCGCCAGCGACAGGTTCTGCTGGGCAGCCGCCAGTTCGGCGCGGGCTTCGTCGACCGCGGCCTGATAACTGCGCGGGTCAATCACGGCAAGGATATCGCCCTCGTTGACCAATTCACCGTCTTCAAAAAGGATTTCGACAATCGCACCACTGACCTGCGGGCGCAGTTGCACTTCCTCGACCGCACTCAGACGGCCGGAAAAGTTGCTCCAGAGGCGGACAGATTGAGTTTTGACACCCGATACGGTGACCGGGGTTGCCGGAGGGGCTGCTTGTTCGGTTTGAACCGCGACCTCATCAGCGGCGGATCCGGTGATATGCAGACCATATCCACCGGCGGCAGCAACCAGCGCCAAGGCGGCAGCTGGCAGCAAAATTTTGCGTTTTGATCGAGACTGCATCATTCCATCTTCCAAATAGGTTACGCCGCGCACAGGCAGCACGTTTGGAAGAAAAATGGATACCGATCGGTATGTTTGCAAGTGAATTTAGAGAAAAAAGTGAACTATTTTCTCTGGACAACGAAACTTACAGAGGATTTACGCGGCTGTTTCCGCGTCTACATCCCTGTATTTGCACTGCAAATTAAGGATTCGGCAGATGCCGTTGCGAATGTCAGACCGAACGGTATCAAGATCATTGAAAACCTGGCCATAGGTCAGCAAACCGTGAACATACTGGAAAATCAATCGCGCCAAAGTTGTGGCGTCGCCATCTTCACCCAGCATGCCCTCGCCCTTCAGGCCGCGCACCATGGACGCCAGATATTTGATCTGCTCTTCGGCAAGTTCGCGTGAACAGGCCTGGATCGGCTCATCTTCCGGGCCGACCTGGCCACCGGCGGTGAAAATCGGGCAGACACAGACTTCGTTTTCCCCGGGAACGGCATAGCGTTCCTGCTTGTTGCAAATGAGTTCGATATAGCTGTTAAGCTGTTCAAGCGGCGGAACATCCGGGGAAAAGATAGCGCGAAGCTCGTCCTTGCCCTTTTCCCAGTGATGGCGGGCGGCTGCGGCAAACAGCTCCGCCTTGCTGTCAAAGTGATGATAGAACGCACCCTTTGTTACCCCGGCATGCTTGCATACATCACTGACGCCAACGTCGTGGTAACTGCGTGTTGCCAATAGCTCCATCGCCGTTTCAAGCAGCTTGATCCGGGTTTCTGTAGCGTTCCTCATAACATTAACCTGTTTTGTTTATATGTCTCAGATATACATACCGGTTGGTATTTTTCAAGGAATACACCGGCAATATTTTGATCCCATCATATAATAATGGCAGCAGAATGACAGGATTTCCCATTGATTTCCGTGATCTAGCGCAAATCGCGCTGCATCGCCTTTTTTGCCAATCGGCGGTATGTTTTCTCAACGACGCGCTATGAGCACAGGCCATTGATTAAGAATAAAAGAAGGGCGCCCGTTGCAGGCGCCCCTCCAGTTTTTAAAACAAGGTCTTTCGACCTGTCAGACGTCAGGCCCCGATCAGGGCCCGGATCTGACGGTTGGCCACCGTGATCATGGCAAGATCGATCTGACCGGCCGAACGCAGTTCGTTGATCAGATCATCACAGCGGGCACAGCCACGCTGACGATCTTGCACCCAAATATCGACAAGGTCGGAACCGGACGAGCCCTTTTTGCCCGCAGCCAGAACCGAACGGGTCAGTTCGCGCTGATGCCCGAACAGATCGTCGATCACTGCCGCACGTGCCAGTTTCTGCCAATGGGTATCGGCTTCGATCGACTCGGCGGCGGAGCGCATGAGGCCCAACTGGAAACGTGCACCGACTGCGAAATAGGTGGCCGACACTTCGATGACATCGCGACCGGTTGCCTCGGCGATACGAACCACGTCACAGATCGCCACCAACTGGGTCGCAGACGCCACACGCCATGCGAGGTCGTCGGGGACACCTTGGGCGACCAGCGATTTGGCCTTTTGTTCCAGCGCCTTGCGTGCAGCAGCATCCTCGGGGACGATTTCATCAAAGCTTTCAATCACCTTGGAAACCGCGGGACGGAACATCTCGATCTTTTCACCGACATTAAGCTCCTCGCAATTGCGCAGGAACCACTGGGTAACATCGTTCACCATGCGATTGATTTCGCGGAACATGCTGGTCTGAAGCTTCGCCAGCACGACATTATCAAGCGCTTCGATGCCTTCCCACATTTCCCGCAGCCCAAAGACAGACCGCGTGATCAGATAACCGCGTGACACATCAACTGCCGACATGCCGGTGGCTTCCATCATGTCATGGACGAACGTGCCGCCAACCCGATTGACCAGACTGTTGGTCGCAACGGTCGCAATGATTTCGCGTCTCAAGCGGTGGTTTGAAATCGCGTTTGCGTATTTCTTGCGAAGCGGTGTCGGGAAATAGCGCACCAGTTCCTCGACCAGAACCGGATCGTCCGGCAGGTCGGATTCAAGGATTTCGTCATAAAGCCACAGCTTTGCATAAGGCATCAGAACCGAGACTTCCGGGCGGGTCAGGCCTTCATGCGCGTTGGCACGACGGCTGAGTTCCTCGTCATCGGGAAGGTATTCAATCTCGCGGTTCAGGCGCCCTTCGCGTTCGAGCATGCGGATCAAACGGACTTGTGCATCCAGAATATCGGCCTTTTCCGCATCGGCATTCGAGATGGCCTGGCTTTGCAGATAGTTATCGCGCAGCACCAGTTCGCCGACTTCGTCGGTCATGTCGACAAGCAGCTTGTTGCGTTGCTTTTCGGTCATGTCGCCGGCAGCAACCACTTCGCCCACGAGGATCTTGATATTGACCTCGTGGTCCGAGCAGTTCACGCCGCCCGCATTGTCGATAAAGTCGGTGTAGACGCGCACGCCGTTGGCGGCGGCTTCCATCCGGCCACGCTGGGTCAGGCCCAGGTTACCGCCCTCGCCGACCACACGGCAGTTCAGCTCTTTNNTTGACCTCGTGGTCCGAGCAGTTGACACCCGCCGCGTTATCGATCGCATCGGTATTCAGGCGACCACCGGCATGGGCGTATTCGATACGGCCCCGCTGGGTCGCACCAAGGTTTGCCCCCTCGCCAATAACCTTTGCGTGGACTTCGCGACCATTGATGCGGATGGCATCGTTGGCACGGTCACCGGCATCGGCATTGGTTTCAAGACTGGATTTGATATAGGTCCCGATCCCGCCAAACCACAAAAGTTCGACATCGGATTTCAGGATGGCCTTCATCATATCAGCCGGGGTGACCTTGCCACTATCCAGCCCCAGAACCTTGCGGACCTCTGGCGACGGATCAAGGGTCTTGGCCTTGCGATCAAAGATGTCACCACCCTTGGACAGGACCTTTTTGTCATAATCGGTCCAGCTTGAACGCGGCATGTCAAACAGGCGTTTGCGTTCCGCAAAGCTTTTGGCCGGGTCCGGGTCAGGATCGACGAAGATGTGCATGTGGTTGAAGGCCGCAACGAGTTTGATCTGCTCTGACAGCAGCATACCGTTGCCAAACACATCCCCCGACATATCGCCGACACCGGCCACGGTAAACGGCGTGGTCTGGATATTCTTGCCCATTTCGCGGAAGTGACGTTTGACCGACTCCCACGCACCCCGGGCGGTAATGCCCATTTTCTTGTGGTCATAGCCCTGTGAGCCGCCCGAAGCGAATGCATCGTCAAGCCAGAAGCCATAATCGCGGGCGACGCCATTGGCGATGTCCGAGAAGGTCGCCGTGCCCTTGTCAGCCGCAACAACCAGATAGGGATCATCGTCATCGAGACGCACCACGCGTTTTGGCGGCACGATTTCACCGGCAACGATATTGTCGGTGATGTCGAGCATCCCGCTCATCAGCGTTTTGTAGCAGGCAATGCCTTCCTCAAGGAACGCTTCACGCGTGCCATCGACCGGCGGACGTTTAACGACAAAACCGCCCTTGGAGCCGACCGGGACAATGACCGCATTCTTGACCATCTGGGCTTTGACCAGACCGAGGATTTCGGTACGGAAATCTTCCTGACGGTCTGACCAGCGAATGCCGCCACGGGCCACCGGACCACCGCGCAAATGGACGGCCTCGACCCGCGGGGAATAGACAAAGATTTCGCGCCACGGACGCGGCAGTGGCAAGTCTTCGATCACGGCCGAATTGAACTTGACCGACAGATAGGACTTTGGATTTCCATCCGCATCATGCTGGAAGAAGTTGGTGCGAAGGGTCGACTGCACCAGATTGAGGAAGGCGCGCAAGATGCGGTCTTCATCCGGGTTCATCACGTCTTCGAGGCGACTGATGATATCAGCTTCTATCGCTGCGACCTCGTCGCCCTTGGCCGGATCGCGATCCGGATCAAAGCGCGCAATAAACAGCGACACCAGGGCGGAGGCCAGCGCCGGATTGTTGGCGAGCGTCTTGGCCATATAAGCCTGCGAGAAAGCTGATCCGGTCTGGCGGGTATAACGCGCATAGGCCCGCAGGATCACCACTTCGCGCCAATTCAGATTGCCCAGCAGCACAAGGCGGTTAAACGCATCGTTTTCAACTTCGCCATGCCAGATACGGACAAACAGTTCCTGGAACTTGTTGCGCACATCATGGAGGCTGAACTCGCCATCAACTTCGACCCCGAAATCATGGATGCGAACATCAATACCGACATCACGCGGACTGACCGTGAAGGGATTTTCGGTAATGACCTTGAGCCCCATGTTTTCCAGCATGGGCAGGACATCCGAAAGCGGTACTGGCGCACCGGGATTGTAGATCTTGAAGCGCAGTTCATTCTCGGCAGCTTCGATCGGGCGATAAAGGTTTACCCGCAGGTCATTGGCATTGATGACCTCCTCGATGCGTTCGATATCAAGCTCTGCACTCTCGACCGTGAAGCGTTCACGATATTCCGTCGAGAAGCTTTCACCATAGCGACGATGCAGCGCAAGACCACGTTCCTCACCCAGTTCACGCACAAGGATCTGACGCAGGGTATCGGACCAGTCACGCGCCACCTCGACCAGTTGGCGCTCGATATCAGCCACACTGTATTCGGGCAATTCACCGGGATTGGTTTTGACCAACAGGTGCAAGCGCGCAAGCGGACTGTCGCCGATCAGGGTGTAGTGCGCCGTGACTTTGCCATCGAAGGCGTTTTCAATCACGGTCTGGAACTTCAGGCGCAGCTTGGTGGTAAAGCGATCGCGCGGGCAGAACAGCTGACAGGAGACAAACCGTTCAAACGCATCGCGGCGCACGAACAACGCAATGCGTTGACGTTCCTGCAGATGCAGGATTCCCATGCAGGTGTGATAAAGATCGTCCAGATCGACCTGGAACAGCTCATCACGCGGATAGGTTTCCAGGATGTTGACCAGCGCCTTGCCATCGTGACTTGCTGGCGGGAAACCGGCACGTTTGACGGTTTCGGCAAGCTTCATGCGCAGAAGCGGGATCAGACGTGGGGACAGGTTATAGGCGACCGAAGTAAACAGGCCGACAAACAGGTGCTGACCAACGACCTTGCCCTTGGCATCGAACTGTTTGACGACAATCGTATCAAGGTGCACTGGACGGTGAACCGTCGATTGTTTGTTGGCCTTGGTCACCATCAGAAGGTTCGGCTTGGCGACGAAATCCTGCACCTCGGCTGAAAGGTTGCCAATCTGGCGCAACTCATCAAAGACGTGGGTTCCTTCGCGCGACAGAATGCCGAGCTGATTTTTGACCTCGACATCCACCGGGCCCTTTTTGCCGGCATTTTTAAAGCTGTATTCCCGGTAACCAAGGAAGGTGAAGTGGTCATTGTGCAGCCATCCAAGGAAGTCCTGCACTTCGCGGCGGTCCTCGTCTGGCGCACCTGCCTTGACATCGCCAATCTCATCAAGAACTTCGGTGACCTTTTTAAGCATCGGCTGCCAGTCGCGCACAGCAAGTGCGACGTCGGTCAGACTGTTTTCAAGTGCTTCATGGACCTTGGCCAGAACGTCCTTGTCGGTCTGCTCGTCGATTTCGACATGCATGACCGATTCACGCGGATCATTGGTTTCTTCAACGCTGGCAACACTTTGCAATTCACCCTTGTCATCACGGGCAATGCGCATGATCGGGTGGATGACAAGATGAACGGTCAGATCAAGTTCATGCAGGGCGGCTGTCACCGAGTCCACTAGGAACGGCATATCGGTATTGTTGATTTCGATCACCGTGTGATCAGACGTCCAGCCATGTTCTTCGAGATCTGGGTTATAAACACGGATTTTGGCCGTATCGGCCGAGGGGCGCTTTTGCGCGAATTTGTAAAGTGTAAGTGCCGCGCCATAAAGCGAGTCGACCGAGCGACCCGCCATGTCGTCAGGCGGAACATCCTTATAAAAAAGGCGAACGAATGCTTCTGCACCCTTCGCCGTTTCACCAGACATTCGTTGATGGATCTTTTCGACAACCTTGTCGATGACTTCCCGCTTTGGGTCGCCGTTTCGGGCTTTCATGACCAATTTCCCTTTTTCCCGGCTCTGTTTGCCAGAACCGAAACACCGATCTTTGCGATCGGTGCCACACACCACTGATTCAGGGTCTGAACCCTTTCATTATTTGGGAAGAAAAACAGGAATTTCCACCATAGACCCACCTGGAAACCCCCTGTGTCCCTTCACGCTTACACATAACGGATCATCTGCCTAAAAACTATGCTTCTGCACAAAAAAAATTCATTTAACCAATAAGCTAGCCTTTGGTCGCCAGATCGTCGGCGGACATCAATTGTCACAGAATTTTGCACTTTTTTGCGGCGCAAAACCCGCTACACTTTGAAATACGCCCCTATTTGAGAATTTCTTCGCACTCGCACATGATCCGAAAGGAACCACGGCATGCTTGAAGGCAAAAAAGGGCTAATCGTCGGAATTGCCAATGAAATGTCCATCGCCTGGGGCTGTGCACGCGTTTTCAAGCGCGAAGGTGCCGACATCGCAGTGACCTATTTGAACGACAAGGCCAAACGCTTTGTCGAACCATTGGCCAACCAAATCAATGCCCCGATCTTCGTACCACTTGATGTCCGCAATGAGGCACAGGCAGACGCGCTGTTTGCCGAAATCGAACAGAAGTGGGGAAAACTTGATTTCGTGCTGCATTCGATCGCCTTTGCCCCGGCAGATGACCTGCACGGTCGGGTAACCGATTGTTCACGAGACGGGTTTCTGGCGGCGATGGATATATCGTGCCATTCGTTTGCGAGACTTGCCAAGCGGGCAGAGCCATTGATGCGCGATGGCGGTGCACTTTTGACCGTGACCTATATGGGATCAGAGCGCGTGATTGATCATTACGGGGTCATGGGGCCGGTCAAGGCAGCCCTTGAAAGCACGACTCGCTATATGGCGGCCGAACTGGGCCCGAAAGGCATTCGCTGCCATGCAATTTCACCGGGACCGCTTTTAACCCGCGCGGCATCCGGGATTGCCGAATTTCAACATCTGATGGACCAGGCCACCGACCGCGCGCCGTCCCGTCGCCTGGTGACAATTGATGAAATTGGTGAATTGGCCGCTTTTTTGGCCAGTGACCGGGCAAAATCACTGACCGGTGATGTGGTGCATATTGATGGTGGCTATAACATCATGGGCTGAGCCACGGGTTAGCATCGCAGGCTAGCGTCGCTTGATCGCGTCCTCGGCCTTGGGGGCGACGCGCTTGATCTGGCGCGCCAATGCCAGTTTGGCTTCTGCATCCGCGTCGGGTGCGGCAGCGGCAAACAGATCGGGGACATCCCCGCCGTTGATTGCGATCATGCGGGCATCAGTTTCCGCCTGACTTTCGACCCGGCCATCGACCAGATGGCAAAGATCAAACCCGGCTTGCTTCAGGGCAGGCGCAATCAGAAGCGTGCGATGGCAGTCCAGCGGGTCCTTTTCGGCACACATCAGACAGATGCGATATTTTTCCGCCCCAGAAACCAGCCGGTCGATCCCCGATTTGAAATCAGGCTGATCTGCCATCAGGCCATAATCAAGCTGCCCATCAGGATAAAGTTCGGGAATTTGCGGTTTTCCACCCATCACATCGCCCATGAACACATAGGCAATACCATTTTCCCGAAGGAACGGCCCGAAGCTGTCAGAGTCGAATGCGGTCCAATAGCTTGATCGTTTGAAGGTCCGAATATCCGCCACCGCCGTGATGCCATGGGCCTTGAAAAGCGCAAGCAGGCTTTCACGGTCATGGCCCGCATAGCCGACTGTGTAGATCATGCGCCCTGATGACGTGGATTTTGCATTATTCGGATCAGACATCACAGAAGCACACGACAATTCGCATTTGCTTGCAAGCGTGAAACAGTCAACGGCCTTGGCCCAAATGCAAAAAGACCGCCCCGAAGGACGGCCTTTTATAACTTTCATCATGGAGCGGGCGAAGAGATTCGAACTCTCGACCCTAACCTTGGCAAGGTTATGCTCTACCCCTGAGCTACGCCCGC
>NZ_DGMR01000039.1:44656-131763 GCF_002388495.1 Thalassospira sp. UBA4513 | reverse complement strand
CTACCCCTGAGCTACGCCCGCGTTCATCAGATTGTTTCTGCCCCTGTGGAGCGGCGCGGATAATAGCCCAACAAAGAGCGATTGCAACCCTTTTTTCTTTGAAATCGCGACATCAGGAATTTTGGCGGTTTTCCTTGACTTTAAGCGTCCCAATTGTCGAAATCCGACCCGATTTATGCAAATTTGCGTCCGGTTTTGAACTTGGTTATCTTTTGGCGCACAGCCACAAGGGAAAGAGCATGAGTGATCCATCAACCCCGCTTTTCGATCATCTGGCCAAATTGGGTATCGAAACGAAAACACATGAACACGAACCGTTGTTTACGGTTGAGGATTCGCAGGCACTGCGTGGCGACCTGCCGGGGCTTCATTCCAAGAACCTGTTTGTCAAAGACAAGAAGGGCGCATTGTGGCTGGTGGTTGCCGAGGAAGAGACCGAAATCCGCATGAACCACCTGCACAAGCGGCTGGGATGCGCGCGCCTGTCGTTTGGCAAGCCGGAGCTTCTGATCGAAACGCTTGGCATAAAACCGGGTTCCGTCACCCCCTTTGCATTGCTCAATGATCGGGACCGCAAGGTCAACTTGGCCCTTGATGCCAAGCTTGCCAACGGGGATCTGTTGAACTTTCACCCCTTGCGAAATGACCGCACCACGACAATTTCCTCGGCAGACCTGTTAACCTTCATCGGCTCACTTGGCTATGAGGCGATGATCATTGATTTTGATGCCGAACCCGCCACGGCCGATGATAAATGAACCACGGACATCTGAGGTAAGCCCTTAAATCTTCTTATATTCAAGTATAAGTGACACGCAATATCACATGGCTGCCTCTTGTCGTCCGGGCATGGCGGTATCATCTAGAATTCAGAATTAGCGAGTGAACAATAATGTCGATCATTCTTGATGCGAATGCGCCGGATGGCGCCACCACCCAAAATCAGGATTCTGACCTGATCAAGGACAGCAGTGTCGAAACCTTCGTCCAGGACGTTATCGAACCGTCGATGGAAGTGCCGGTGGTTGTCGATTTCTGGGCGCCATGGTGCGGTCCGTGCAAAAGCCTGACACCGGTGATCGAAAAAGTCACCCGTGAGGCTGGCGGGCGTGTGAAACTGGTCAAGGTCAATATCGACGAGAACCAGGAACTGGCGATGCAGCTTCGCATCCAGTCGGTACCGACGGTGTATGCCTTCAAGGGCGGCCGCCCGGTCGATGGTTTTCAGGGCGCACAGCCCGAAAGCGAAGTGCGCGCGTTCTATGAAAAACTCGCTGGTGGTCCTATTGAAAGCCCGATCGAGGGACTGCTTGAACAGGCAAGTGCCGCACTTGCAGAGGAAAACTTTGAAGCAGCCCATGGTCTTTATGTCAGCGTACTTGAGCGCGAACAGGACAATGAAACCGCAATTGGCGGCATGATCCGTTGCATGGTGGGGATGGATGAAGTTGAAGAAGCCCGCCACTTCGTTGACAACATGTCTGATGTTGATCGCCTGAAGGCGCCGATTGCAGCCGCGATCAGCGCGCTTGAACTGGCCGAGACCGGGGTTTCGGGTGAAGACCTTGAAGCCGCGCGCGCCAAGGCAGAAGCCAACCCGAACGACCCGCAGGCACTTTATGATTACGGCATGGCCTGTTTTGCCAAGAACAAGCGCGAAGAAGCGGTCAATGCCATGATCACCATCATTCGCACCAACCGCGAATGGAACGAGGACGCAGGACGCACCCAGCTCCTGAAGTTTTTTGAAGCCTGGGGTCCGATGGACCCTGCCAGCGTCGCCGGACGCCGTGCATTATCGACGGTATTGTTCTCATGAGCATATGCGGCCCCTTTGATCCTGAACTTTCGGACCTTCCGGAAACCATGCCGGTATTCCCGCTAAGCGGTGCCCTTTTGCTGCCGCGCGGGCATTTGCCGCTTAATATCTTTGAGCCGCGCTACATGAATATGGTCACGGATGCGCTTGGACAGGACCGGATGATCGGGATGATTCAACCCCGACCGGATCAGCGTAACGCCTATTTCATGGACCCGGATCGCCCGGAGATCTTTTCGACAGGATGTGCGGGCCGCATTACCGCCTTTAGCGAAACCGACGATGGACGGTTTCTGATCACGCTCACGGGTGTCTGCCGATTTACCGTGATCGAGGAATTGCCCGAAAATTCCGGTGGATATCGCCGGGTGCGTGGCGATTTCGCGCCGTGGAAGAAGGATCTGACCACACCCAAGGATGACGATACGCCGATCAATCGTGATCGCCTGCGCATGGCGCTTGACGCCTATTTCGCGCAACATTCGCTGCAATCATGCTGGGACACACTGGCAGATAGCGATGATGAAATGCTGATCACCACCATTTCCATGGGCTGTCGCCTAAGTCCGCTTGAAAAACAGGCTTTGCTCGAATGCACAACGCTGTATGATCGCGGTGATATGCTAACGTCGTTGCTTGAAATGGCGGTCCATGCCGATCCCAAGCACGCACACAGCAATGCCAACTGAACATACTTGCCGCCGCACACGGCAAATCCAACCCGAAGGCTGAATTGATGACCGCGACCCATAGCCCGGTAGACCCGAAACTTCTTGAAATCCTTGTCTGTCCGGTGACCAAACAGGCGTTGGAATATGATCGTGAAAATAACGAACTGATCAGCCCAAAGGCCGGTCTTGCCTATCCGATCCGCGACGGCATTCCGATCATGCTGCCCGACGAAGCCCGTGCCATCGAAGACTAAGGCAAAGGTTGCCTGCCACCATGCCCAGCGACGGTTTTACGCCTGCTTTCACCCCGGTAGAAATCAACTATCTGCGTGATGAGCGCATTCTGGAAATCATCTGGGATGACGGTGTTCAAACGCGCCTTGGCGCCGAGCTGCTTCGCGTGGAAAGCCCGTCCGCCGAAGTTCAAGGCCATCATCCGTCAGAAAAAAAGATCATCGCCGGCCGCCGGTATGTCGGCATAATCGATATTGTGCCGGTCGGGAATTATGCCGTGCGCATTACCTTCGACGATTTGCATGATAGCGGCCTGTTTAGCTGGCAATATCTGCGCGAATTGCACGAAAATCAGGATAAGCTCTGGAACGACTATCTCGCTGCACTCAAAGCACGCGGCCTGTCACGCGATCCCGCCAAGCGCTAACGCCCCCCCCTTCTTCCTAAAAGTCCCAAAACAAAAACGGCCCTGCCAAAGACAGGACCGTTTTTAGTGTCTTGCTGTCCGCGGAGGTTATCCTCGGACGCACGCTTTCTTAGAAGCGATAGCCAATACCGAGACCGAAGACCCACGGGTCAAGATGGGCTTTGGAGGTGTTCGCACCGTTATTGATGCTGACATCGGTATCAAGGAAAATCTTCTTGACGTCGAGGTTGACAGACCACGGACCAGAAATCGCATAGTCAAAACCTGCTTGGAAAGCGTAGCCAAAGCCGTCGTCATATTTGACAGAATTGAACTGGCCCGGCTTGGAGTCATAGAAGAAGGTGTAGTTGATACCTGCACCAACATACGGGCTCCAGCGGCTTTCCGGCATAAAGTGATACTGCAGGGTCAGTGTCGGCGGCAGAAGGCGCACAGAACCAGCATCAAGGCTCGGGTTCGACCAATCCAGATCATGCTGCGTGGTTGCTGCGATCAGTTCGAGCGCGATGTTGTCAGTCAGGAAGTAGGAAAAATCGACTTCCGGAACAACGTCGTTGCTAAGTTGGCCTTCGCCAGAACCAATCGTGTCATCATAGGTATCTTCGTCCGGCACCATAGCAATGGCACGGGCACGAACAACGATGTCGCCAGCCTGTTTGGTTTTGAATTCGGCGGTCTGTGCGGAAGCCGGATTGGCAGCAACAAACGAAGCGGCCATCATGCCACCCAACAATGCGGCACCAAGGAGTTTGGATTTGAATGACATTATCTGTCCCCTGTTAGTTTGATCAACTCGACGGGGACATTGCGCTTTTCTGTTTGCTGACTTGTTGACACAAATCAACAATCACTCACAAAAAACGACATGTTTTTGAATGGTTTTAAATGACCTTTGATCACCTATAGCTATTTTTCGACCGGAATCCCTGACGACAATGCCCGGTTGTGGCAAAAGGTAATCCGGTTACAGCGGCTTGCCCTGCATCAGCTTTGGCAAGGTACCGGCATAGCCCATCGCATGCGACATGAAGGTCTTTTTTAGGGGCGGGATTTTCTCGACAATCGCCAATCCGATATCACGCGCCCAACGGATCGGCGCGATATCGTTCGAGAACAGGCGCGTGGTAATATCGGTTACCGCCAGCATCACCGTGTTATCGAAACGACGCCATTGTTCATATTCTGCCAGCACATCGGCACTGCCGATATCACGACCAAGACGATGGGCATTGACCAGAATTTCTGCCAGAACCGCAACATCGCGGATCCCCATATTCAGCCCCTGACCGGCAATCGGATGCATGCCGTGCGCTGCATCACCAATCAGCGCCAAGCGATCCTGGGTATAGTGATAGGCGTGCTGCAACCCAAGCGGATAGCAGAAGCGTGGCCCGATAACTTCAAGATCACCGAGATAGCCGTCAAACCGGCGATGCAATTCATCAAGGAAGGTCTGATCATCAAGATTGACCAGATAATTGGCTTGATCCGTGCCCTCGGTCCAGACAATCGAGCAACGGTTATCGGTCATCGGCAGGATTGCAAACGGGCCTGCTGGCAGGAAATGCTCGACCGCCAGCCCATTGTGGGGCTGCTGGTGCTTGACGGTGCACACCACCGCACTTTGCT
This sequence comes from Thalassospira sp. UBA4513, assembly GCF_002388495.1. Classification (NCBI taxonomy): domain Bacteria; kingdom Pseudomonadati; phylum Pseudomonadota; class Alphaproteobacteria; order Rhodospirillales; family Thalassospiraceae; genus Thalassospira; species Thalassospira sp. UBA4513. The sequence goes on along the minus strand of NZ_DGMR01000039.1, from coordinate 126,983 downwards.
TATAGCTCCAGTTATAGGTCTTGATGCCTGCCCATTCGCGCAACATTGATTTGCGCCCTTCGGCCCCGATGGCAAGTGGTGCGCGCACGACTTGCCCGCCGGCCAGCGTAATGGTCATTGCACCCTGATCACGTGCAATCGTTTCGACCTTGGCCGGTGCAATCATTTTGACCAGATCGGTTTTTTCGATGGCACGATAAAGCGCACTGCGCGTGACAAGATTTTCGACAATATAGCCAAGTGGCTCGTTACCGACATCATGATGGTCGTAATGCAGGAAAAGCGGGCTTTGACCGTCGGCAATGCGGATATCAAGGATCGGTTCCGCGCCATCGGCCATGTTTTCCCAGGCACCGATCACTTCCAAAACCGACTTGGAGGCAGCGGCAATCGCACAGGTGCGGCCATCGTAATTAGCCGTCAGGATGGTTTTGGGGTCTGCATAATCAATCACCACCGACTTGATGCCGCCATGGGCCAGCGCCAAGGCTATAGAGGCACCGTTCAAGCCGCCCCCAAGAATAATGACATCGGTTTGAAGTGGCTGCTGATCATGCATATCGCAATTTCCTGTGTCGTTTGGCCTTGGCCAGTGATGCCGGTTTACAATGCAGCTTGGCATCCTGCGTTGACCTGACGCAATAGGGCGTCATGAAAGCGTTGTTTGCACATCTTTACCCTGCCAGATACGCAGCCACAACCCGCACCGATCATCGACGCGCAGTTATCACACCTTTGCCGGCACAACATCGGGGCAAAACCATCTTTGGCAGCCGTGAATGCACCATCGCCACCTGCCAAGGCATATCACCCCTTGGTTGCAGCAAAGCCCGCGGAACAAGAATGTGATTTGCCACAGAGCCTTGAGCTGTAAGCGCTTTTCAATTACGCGACAGGTTGATTAAAAAATATGCATATTTTTTGAACAGCCACAGATTTTGTGCAGATTTTAATCCGGTCATGACAGAACGAAGTCATAATTTCGTCAGATCGATTCATCATTTTATGTAACGAAAACAGCAATTTACGATTTTTATTCTGAGTCTGGCACGATTCTTGGTTTGGAGACTGCGACTGCGAAATCGTGATTACCACGTTGGTACTCAACGGATATGCCGGGAGGTCGCATTATTATGAAACTTGTTACTGCTGTCATTAAGCCGTTCAAACTGGACGAAGTCCGTGAAGCGCTTAGCGCACTGGGCGTCCAGGGTTTGACGGTCACCGAAGTTAAAGGTTTTGGTCGCCAGAAAGGTCAGACCGAAATTTATCGTGGTGCTGAATACATGGTCAGCTTCCTGCCGAAGGTGAAGCTGGAAGTCGCCATCACGGATAATCTGGTTGATCAGGTTGTCGAAGCCATCACCAAAACTGCTCAAACCGGGAAAATCGGGGACGGTAAGATTTTCGTTCTTGATGTGAATCAGGCGGTTCGTATCCGTACTGGTGAAACCGGCGACGACGCCCTGTAAGTCCAGAGACAAGGGGAGACATTATGACTATTTCCATGAAGAAAACCGGCCTTGCTGCGGCTGCAGCTACCGCCCTTCTGGCAATCGCTTCTCCGGCTTTTGCTCAGGACGCAGGCGTTCCGGCTGAAACCCAGTTCATTCTCAACAGCTTTAGCTTCCTGTTCAGTGGCGCAATCGTCATGTTCATGGCGGCTGGCTTTGCTATGCTTGAGAGCGGCCTGGTTCGTACCAAAAACGTTACCACCATCCTGCTGAAGAACATTTCGCTCTTCGCAATCGCAGGCATCATGTACTACCTCATCGGTTACAACCTGATGTACATGGATGTATCTGGCTGGATCGGCTCGCTGAGCCTTTGGAGCGCAGATGACTCCGCTGCCCTTGGTGGCGACTTCTCTGGCGGTTATTCCGCAACGTCCGACTGGTTCTTCCAGATGGTCTTCGTTGCCACCGCAGCTTCGATCGTATCGGGTACTGTTGCCGAGCGTATCAAACTTTGGCCGTTCCTGATCTTCGTCGTTGTTCTGACTGGCGTTCTGTATCCGATCACCGGTGCATGGACCTGGGGCGGCGGCTGGCTGTCGGAAATGGGCTTCTCTGACTTTGCCGGTTCCACCATTGTTCACTCGGTCGGCGGCTGGGCTGCTCTGACCGGTGCGATCATCCTTGGTGCACGTAAAGGCAAGTACGGCGAAGACGGTTCGGTTCACCCGATGCCGGGTTCGAACCTTCCGCTTGCAACGCTTGGTACCTTCGTCCTGTGGCTCGGCTGGTTCGGCTTCAACGGTGGTTCCCAGCTTGCTATGGGTACCGGCGCTGACGTCATCGCCATTGCCAACATCTATGGCAACACCACCATGGCTGCTGCCGGCGGTGTGGTTGCAGCAATCATCCTGACCCAGATCCTTTACAAAAAGGTCGACCTCACCATGGCACTTAACGGTGCACTGGCTGGTCTGGTCTCGATCACGGCTGCTCCGGACACCCCGACCATTGGCTCGGCGATCATCATCGGTGCAATCGGTGGTATCCTGGTTGTTGTTGCAGTTCCGCTGCTCGACAAACTGAAAATCGACGACGTTGTTGGTGCTGTTTCGGTTCACCTTGTTGCTGGTATCTGGGGCACCCTTGCTGTTCCGTTCACCAATGACGGTGCTTCCTTCGGTACGCAGATCACCGGTATCGTTGCAATGGGTGCCTTCACCATCGTTGCTTCGTCAATCGTATGGCTGGCTCTGAAGTTCACTGTTGGTATTCGCCTCTCCGAGGAAGAAGAAGCCAACGGTTCGGATGCGACCGAGCTTGGTCTGGAAGCCTATCCGGAATTCGGTAAGGGTTCCCAGCGCTTCTAAGCAAGACTTTCTGACAGGTGCCGTGTTCGCACGGCACCTGATCAATCAGATCAAAAGCCCGTCCGGGGAAACCCGGGCGGGCTTTTTTGTTTCATGCTGCCTTTTTGGGCAGCGTTTTGATCACTTGAAAGGCAAAGACGTTTTTTGCCCCTAAAACCGAATGCCTCACCCCGACAGTCAAATACCAAGCAACAGCCTTGGCATTTTACGCTTTGCTGCCCGGTTTTGTGGCATTGGCACGAAAATTGATTTTGGCTGCCCCGAACCAGAGTCCGGCTGCCCCGACAAGACCGGACCGAGAGGAAACGCTATTTGAAAAGGGGACGCCTTATGGGGGCCTTCCAAACTGCCTCGGACGTATTTTTCGTCCTGATGGGCGCTATTATGGTGCTCGCAATGCATGCCGGTTTTGCCTTTCTTGAAGTCGGCACGGTTCGCAAAAAGAACCAGGTTAACGCACTGGTTAAGATCATTGTTGATTTCGCTGTTTCGACCATTGCCTATTTCTTTGTCGGCTACAGCATCGCATATGGCGTTGATTTCTTTGCCAATGCTGGCGTTCTGAGCGGTCAGATCTCCCCCGAAAACAGCCCGGCCTTTGCTGATAGCGGCTATGATCTGGTCAAATTCTTCTTCCTTTTGACGTTTGCAGCTGCAATCCCCGCCATCATCTCTGGCGGTATTGCAGAACGCGCGCGTTTCTATCCGCAGCTGTTTGCCACCGCCATTTTGGTGGGGGGTTGCTATCCCCTGTTTGAGGGCATGGTCTGGAATAACAATTTCGGCTTCCAGGACATGATCGAAACCACTTTTGGCGCACCGTTCCATGACTTTGCCGGTTCCATCGTCGTTCATGCGGTTGGCGGCTGGATCGCCCTTGGTGCTGTGATCAATCTCGGCGTTCGTCGCGGGCGATACACCAAAACCGGCGGCCTCGTGGGTATTCCGCCATCAAACATTCCCTTCCTCGCGTTGGGGTCGTGGGTTCTTTGTGTTGGCTGGTTTGGCTTTAACGTCATGTCCGCACAATCGATAAGCGGCATTACCGGACTGGTTGCGGTTAACTCGCTGATGGCGATGGTCGGCGGGATTCTGACGGCACTGATTGCCGGTCGAAACGATCCCGGTTTTGTCCATAACGGCGCACTTGCCGGACTTGTTGCCGTTTGCGCCGGGTCAGATGTCATGCATCCGTTGGGCGCACTGGTGACCGGCGGTCTTGCCGGTGCCCTGTTTGTCTGGGGTTTCAATCAGTGTCAGGCAAAATGGAAAATTGACGATGTTCTTGGCGTTTGGCCGCTGCACGGCATGTGCGGTCTTCTGGGCGGAATTGCCTGTGGCATCTTTGGCCTTGAGGCTCTTGGCGGTATGGGCGGCATATCGTTCAGCGCACAGCTGGCAGGGTCGCTGATTGGTGTCGTTTTTGCGACCGTGGTGGGCTTTGTTGTCTATGGCGCCCTCAAGATCACGATTGGGATCCGTCTGTCCGAAGAAGCCGAGTTTGATGGTGCGGATATCTCGATCCACAACATCGGCGCATATCCCGAGGATGATCTCCGCGCGAGCTAGGTTGCGCGACCAGCAACAGAGTTAATACTCTTTCAAGCCCGGAAAGCGCATCTTTCCGGGCTTTTTGCGTTGGCTTACCCGTGCTCTTAAATGTTTCTTTGCACTTTTGGCATAGGGGTAAAGTCAGGGGATTTTACCCATCTTCCGAATAACGGGACCGCGAACGGCGGACCACAGATCATGCTGGATTGACGACGACCATGTTTAACGCGCGCCTGGATCAATTGCCTGCCTATCCGTTTCCGCGATTGGCAACCCTGCTTGACGGGATCGAACCCGGTCAGCCGCCGCTTGTTATGTCGATCGGCGAGCCACAGCACGAACCGCCCGCCATGATCACCGAGGCAATGGTCAAACATGCCAGCCTTTGGCACAAATACCCGCCCGGCACCGGTACGCCGGAATTGCGCGACGCCATCAAAAACTGGCTTGATCGCCGCTATAACCTGCCCAAAGACATGATCGACCGTGATGATCACGTCCTGCCGGTCGCAGGCACGCGCGAGGCACTTTATCTGATTGCCACCACCGTCATTCCACAGGATCAACCGGGTCCTAAACCCAAGGTCTTGCTGCCCAACCCGTTCTATCAGGTCTATTGCGGCGCAGCGGTTTTGAATGACGCGGAAATGGTGCCGCTGGCAGCAGAGCCGGAAAACGGGTTCCTGCCCGATCTTGATCAGATTGATGCCAAGGATCTTGATGCCTGCGCGCTGTTCTTCCTTTGCTCGCCGGCCAACCCGCAAGGGGCGATTGCATCACGTGCGTACCTCGAACAGATCATTGCATTGGCGCGCAAGCATGACTTCGTGCTGGCCATGGATGAGTGCTATGCCGATATCTATGACAGCACCGCACCGACCGGCGCGCTTGAAATCTGTACCGCACAGGGTGGAAACATGGACAATATTCTTGTCTTCCACAGTCTTTCGAAACGATCCAGTGCGCCGGGTTTGCGTTCAGGCTTCGTTGCCGGTGATGCAAAGATCATCAAACGCTTTACCGCACTGCGCAGCTATTGCTCGGCCACCATTCCGATGCCGGTCATGGCCGCATCCACCGCACTTTGGAACGATGATGCCCATGCGGAGGCCAACCGGGATATCTATCGAGCCAAAATCGACATCGCCGAGGAAGTCTTTGGCAACCGGTTTGGCTTCTATCGCCCGCCCGGCGGATTTTTCCTGTGGCTTGATGTCGGCGATGATGAGGCCGCCACCCGAAAAATCTGGAAAGAATCCGGGGTAAAGGTCATTCCGGGCAGTTACCTGTCATTGACCGATGCCAATGGCGACAATCCGGGCAAACGGTTCATCCGCATTGCCTTGGTGCATGATCTTGAAACCACGCGGGAAGGACTGACCCGCATCGCTAAGGCATTGGAAAGCTAAACCGACGCTTCGCCCGACCAGAACAGCAGGACTTAACCAGAACGGATACCCAGATGAGCAGCCAGTCAAACACTCTTGGAACCGCATTCATGCCCGGCAGTCTCGTGACACTGCTCAAGCGCAGTGGTTTGCGGTTTTGCGGCCTGGGGCTGGTATTGCTGGCCATGGCCCTGTTCATCATGCTGATCGGTTTTCATCCCGGCGACCCATCGTTTAACCATGCCACGGACCGCACGACGATTTTTAATCCGTTGGGGATTGTCGGGGCCTATGGCGCGGATTTGATGCTGCGGACCCTTGGTCTGGCATCCGCACTGATTACCGTTTTGCTTGTCGCCTGGGGCCTGCGCCTGATTGCGGTCAAACCGTTCCGTTGGATGTGGGCACGTTTCCTTGTCTTGCCGCTGGCACTGCTTCTTGTCGCGGTTTCGGCAGCCGCCATTCAGCCGGGCATGCATTGGCCGCTGACGGTTGGTCTGGGCGGCTTTGCCGGTGATTTGCTGCTGGGCAAGCTTCAGGCCGGTTTTGCGATGATTGGGGTTCCCGGCGCACGGGCCCTGATCGCATTGGCATCCATGATGCTTGGTCTGGCACTGACGATCTTTTGTATGGCCTATTCCCTGTCTGAATGGGGACGGTTGGGCACGGCGCTGTCCTTTGCCGGCGGCAAGGTGATTGCAGGCATTCGTGCCATTATCCCGACTGGCAGCAACGATGAGCCGCTTGCCAAGCGTGCCCCGGGCTCGCGTCAGGAACCGTCGATGGACACAGGCAAGTCCAAGCTTGGCACGGCCATTTCAACCCGGAAATCTGAACCGGATGTTGCCGCGGATGATTATGACGAGTTTGACGACGATGACGATCACGAACCGCCGGTTCATATTGTCGCCGCGCCAGCCGCCAAGCTGCAACCAAGCCAGAAGGCCGCAGCGCAGCGTCAGGCATCGTTTGATCTGGGCTCGGATGAGTATCGTTTCCCACCGCTTGATCTGCTTGGTGAACCTGATCCGGCCGATGCCAACCAGATCGATCAGGAAGCCTTGGCACAGAATGCCCGTTTGCTTGAAACCGTGCTTCAGGACTTTGGCGTTAAGGGCGAGATCGTTCAGGTTCGCCCGGGCCCGGTTGTCACCCTTTATGAGCTCGAGCCCGCCGCAGGCGTCAAATCATCGCGCGTGATTGGCCTGGCAGATGATATTGCGCGTTCCATGAGTGCGATTGCCGCCCGTGTTGCCGTGGTGCCCGGACGCAACGTCATCGGGATCGAACTGCCAAACTCGCGCCGTGAAACCGTTCATCTGCATGAAATTCTGGCATCGAGTGATTTTGAAAAGAATACCGGCAAGCTCAATATGAGCCTCGGTAAGGATATCGGCGGCACGCCGGTCATTGCCGATCTGTCGAAAATGCCGCACTTGCTGATTGCCGGTACCACCGGTTCGGGTAAATCGGTTGGTGTGAACGCGATGATCTTGTCATTGCTCTATCGCCTAAAGCCTGAAGAATGCCGCTTCATCATGATTGATCCCAAGATGCTGGAACTGTCGATCTATGACGGCATTCCGCATCTTCTGACACCGGTCGTGACCGACCCGCACAAGGCGGTGGTTGCCCTGAAATGGGCCGTGCGCGAGATGGAAGACCGTTATCGCGCCATGAGCCAGGTCGGCGTGCGTAACATTGCGGGCTATAACAAACGCATTAAGGAAGCCGCCGCCAAGGGCGAACAGCTTACCCGACGTGTTCAGACCGGCTTTGATCCGGAAACCGGCAAACCGATCTTTGAAGATCAGGAACTGCCGATGGAGCCGCTGCCATTTATCGTCATCATCGTCGACGAAATGGCCGATTTGATGCTGGTTGCTGGCAAGGATGTGGAAGCCTCGATCCAGCGACTGGCACAGATGGCCCGTGCGGCTGGTCTGCACCTGATCATGGCGACCCAGCGTCCGTCAGTCGACGTGATTACGGGTACGATCAAGGCCAACTTTCCGACGCGTATTTCCTATTCCGTGACCTCGAAAATCGACTCGCGCACCATTCTGGGTGAAATGGGCGCCGAGCAACTTCTGGGTCAGGGGGATATGCTTTACATGGGTCAGGGTGGCCGGTTGCAGCGTGTCCACGGCCCGTTTGTTTCAGACGAAGAAGTCGAAAGCATCGTCAAGCATCTGCGCGATCAGGGCGACCCGGCCTATCTCGAAACCGTTACCGAAGAACCCGAAGAAGACCCGGTTGCAGCCTATATGGCCGGTGGTAATGCCGGGGCTGGTGGCGGCGGATCAGATGATGATCTTTACAATCAGGCAGTTGGTATTGTGCTTCGCGAGAAGAAGGCATCGACCAGCTTCATCCAGCGCAAGCTTTCAATCGGCTATAACCGTGCTGCCCGCATCATCGAGCAGATGGAAGAAAACGGCGTCGTTTCCGCCGCCAACCATGTCGGCAAGCGTGAAGTGCTGATGGAAAATATGGACGGTACGCCCTACGAGTATTGACCTGATCAGACTCGAATAGACGCTGCATACAAGCTGAATTCATAGAAGACCCTCACCTGTTTGGTGGGGTCTTCTTTTCCTCATGCAACCCAGAGATGTTTTGCATTACCATAATTAAAATTAAATATCTCTATTTTACAATGCGCTAAGATGAACGCCGGACTGCCGATTGGCATAAATCAACGACTACCTGCTCGGGAAACGCGATTTACGCACCTGGTTACCGTTCGCCCCAATTCACGTCGACGGAACGACAGAACAAGTAACAAGCAGGTGCGTCATGAAACTTTCGGACTACTCTTTAGCGTGGAAACTGCGCGGCGTTATGTTTCTGGTCGCTTTGGCACTCGCCGCAGTGTCGATCATCGACCTTTATTCCCTGTACACGACCATGATCAAGGACCGTCAGGAAACTCTGCGGTATGTTGTCGATCAATCAGCGTCGATCATTGATAATTTTGCCAACCGGGCAAAACAAGGCGAGTTTTCAGAAGAAGAAGCCAAAAAACTTGCTCTGGAAACGGTCAAGGCTCAGCGCTTTGACGGTGAAAACTATGTTTTCGTCGCGAGCCTCGATGGCACAATGGTCATGCATCCGATCAATGCGTCGCTGAATGGAAAGCCGGTCTCGGCGGTCAAGGACCCGACCGGTGCGACACCTGTTGCAGCGTTGGTTGAAGCTGCCCGTGCTCCTGAAGGCGGGTATGTCGATTATGTCTGGCCCCATCCCGAAAGCAAAGAAGTCACACCGAAACTCGGATACGCCAGAACAGCAGGCGACTGGGGCTTGGTTGTTTCTGCAGGAGTCTATATGGACGATGTCATGGCTGCATTCTGGCAGAGCACGACCATCGGCATCATCGTTTTTGTTGGCGTCCTTGTGATCATCTGCGGTCTTGGCTTTGCAGTCGAGAAAAGCACAACCGTGCCAATGCGCAAAATCACCGAAGCCCTGTCGCGGGTTGCAAAAGGCGATACTTCTGTCCAGACAGAGGGACAAGACCGCGGGGATGAAATTGGCGATCTTGCCCGTGCTCTTGAGGTTTTCCTCGAAAACCGTAAGAAAGCCGACCGCCTGCAAAAGCAACACGAAGAAGCCAATCAGGCACAGATCGAACGTGCGAAACGTATCGATGCACGCATCAAGGCGTTCGAGAACGATGTCGAAAGCAACCTGACTGTCGTCAACGCCGCCCTGTCGCAACTGCGCAGCACGGCATCCGAGATGGCCGGTCAGTCTGATCTGACCACCAGCAAGGCGGCCAATGTTGCCGCTGCCACCGAACAGGCTGCAACCAACGTCGATACCGTTGCCGCTGCTGCGGAACAACTGGCCGCAGCAATTGATGAAATCACATCTCAGGTTGCCCGCAGTTCGGAGATTGCGCAATCCGGTGCAGATGAGGCCGATGATGCCAGTGCAATCTTTGCTGAACTTGCCAACGCATCGGAAAAAATCGGTGAAGTCGTCGAACTGATCCAGTCGATTGCCGAACAGACAAACCTGCTTGCGCTCAATGCAACCATTGAGGCCGCCCGCGCTGGTGAGGCCGGCAAAGGCTTTGCCGTGGTCGCAGCCGAGGTCAAAAACCTTGCCAACCAGACCACCCGTGCGACTGAAGATATTGCCGGACACATCACAGGCATTCAGGAAAGCACCCAAGGTGCCCTTGGCGCGATTGAGCATCTTTCAGGGCGCATGAAGGAGCTTAATGAAGTGGCGGGCGGGATTGCAGCTGCGGTCAGCGAACAGGATGCGGCAACCGGTGAAATTGCGCGCAACGTCGCCGAAGCTGCGTCGGGCACAAAAGAAGTCGCCCACAACGTTGTCGGACTTCGCGAGTCTGCTGAAGAAGAACGCCAGGCATCTAACGAAGTCCTGCGCGCATCTGACAGCATGACCGACAAGTCGCAGGTTCTGCTGAGCCAAATTCAGGAATTCCTCAAGGATATCCGTGCTGCGTAACCTGCCCATTGCGGCAAAAAGACACCAAATGAAAAGGGGCAGGCTGTTTTGCAGCCTGCCCCTTTTCGTATTCTGTGATCCGATGAAGATCAGATCGACTGGTTGATCCAGTCGACAAGAGCGCTTTTCGGAAGTGCGCCGACTTTCATCGCAGCGACTTCGCCACCCTTGAAGATCATCAGGGTCGGGATGCCACGAACACCGTATTTCGCCGGGGTGTTCGGGTTTTCATCGATATTCACCTTGGCGATCTTGAGCTTGCCGCCCAGTTCACCAGCGATTTCATCGAGATATGGGGCAATCTGTTTGCACGGACCGCACCACTCAGCCCAGAAATCGACCAAAACCGGGTCGTTGGAACCCAGAACGTCGGTATCGAACGAACCGTCGGAAACTTTAATCGTGGTCATACTTTCAGATCCTAGTTGTTACGAGGCAAGGCGGGCGAACCCGCAAACCTCGATCCGCTTTATGAGGCCAAGGTAGGCAGCACTGACGCAAACGTCAAGCGCATTGGGCGATCCGCGCGAAAGCGATCTTCTTCAAAGCAGGCGTTCTGCAGAGTCGGTTCCCTAACCAAATGTCAGAATGTGATCGGGCAACTCTACCATCCACGGTCCATTGGTCCAGAGAATGAAACACCTGACCTTTTTGCCCGGATACATTTGCGCCAAGGCCGCGCGATAGATCGACATCTGGCGACGATAGGCACGCGGCGTGTTTTCGACATCGCGGGGCGGCGGACGATTGGTTTTGTAATCGACAATCATCACTTCATCATCGCGCACGACAAGCCGGTCAATCTGGGCCGAAACCACATCCCCGCCAACGATACCAACCAACGGCACCTCCGCGCGTGATCCCGGCGCAAATACCGGGGCAAAGGCCGGATTATCGAAAATACCCAGCGTTTCATTGGCGATTTCGACCTGCAGATCGGGATCAAGCGCATGGACGGGCTGGGCAAGGAAACGTTCGGCTGCCTTCTGGCGTGCCTGCTCCGGCAGGTCTGGCAGAAGTTCCAAAAGCTTATGGATCAGAAGACCACGCTTGAAGCTTTGTCCCTGATCGCCACCCAGCGGTGATTGAACAGCCGGTTCGTCTTCGAGCGGCCGACTGGGCGCCAGTGGCTTGGGCGGGAAGGATTCTTCTGGCGCAACTGCCCGAATTAATTGGCGTTTTACAGATTGTTTTGAATCCGAAATATCATCGGAACGGTCCTGTTTGGGCGCTTGACTTTGATCGGTTTCCCAGACCCAGCCTTCGCCTTCCCATCCCGATCCGGAATAAGTCGAAAGGTCGATTTGGGCCGGTTTGGCGTAGCCTTCCATCGCTTGGCTACACAGATTGTACCAGCAATGCTCTGGCGCCTTGCGCCGCCCCTGCCAGCCACAGATGTAAAGCCGGTCTTCCGCGCGTGTCAGGGCGACATACAGCAGGCGATTATATTCCTGATCGCGTTTAAGTGCGATGTCATCGCGCAGGCGCGCAACAAGATCGGTTTCAAGCGCCACCCGCGGCAGCCAGAACATCAGGTTGCGGTCTTCCTGCCAGAACAGGTTGGGGGCCTGTGTCGGCACCTGCATGGTATCGGGCAGGAATACAATGGGGGCCTGAAGCCCCTTCGCACCATGAACGGTCATGATGCGGACTTCATCGCGCCCGCTTTGTTCAAGGTCACGCTTGATTTCGGCGTCACCTGCCATCAGCCAGTGCAGGAAGCCCTGAAGCGTTGGCGCATGATCAGCCTCATAGCCCATGGCGAGGTTAAGGAATTCGTCAATCGGGTCGTTGGCCTCGATCCCCAGACGACCCACCAGGCGGGCTCGGACACCACGCGCTTCCTCACCGCGACCGCCAAGCAATTCGGCATAAAGTTCAAACGGTCGTTCGTAATCAACCCGGCCCAGCCACTTGAACAGGAAGGCATAGGCGCGCGCAAACGGTGATCCGTCTTCAACCAAAGCCGCCTTTTCTCGCAGCGCATGCCACAGGGTTCTGGGGCGGTTATGGGCAATTTCAAACAACTGATCATCATCAAGACCGATCAGCGGACTTTTAAGCACCTCGGCCAGTGTCAGGTCATCTTCGGGCATCAACAGGAACCGGCCGAATGCGACCAGATCCATCACGGCGAGCTGATCGGTGATTTGCATGCGGTCAACACCGGCGACCGGAACGTTGCGTTCCTTTAGCGCCTTGACGACCTCATCTACAAAGGCGGTACGACGGCGCACAAGGATCATGAAATCACCTGCACGCACCGGACGGCCACGCGATGTCAGGATTTCCTTTTCATCAATCGCAAGGCGGATGCGCCCGGCAATGACGCGGGCAAGGCGGATTTCCGGATCTTCAAGGCGGACAATGCGGGTTGGCGGTGTCCAAGGGTCTTCGGGTGCGCGTTCTTCGGGCTCAACCGCAGGCCAAAGTTCAATCCGCCCGGCCTGCCCGACACGGAATGGACTGTGCTGCACGTCTGCTCCGTCATCACCCACACCCTGCCGTGCCACCGGACCGGCAAACACACGATCCACCGTGCCCAGCACCGCATCGGTGGACCGGAACGAGATGTTCATCGGAACTTCGCGCCAGTCGGCGGCAATTTCACGCGCCCGTTCACGGAAGTAGCGGCGCATTTCGGCAAACTTTTCGGGATCAGCGCGCTGGAAACTATAGATCGATTGTTTCGCGTCACCGACGGCAAAGATGGTGCGGGGCTTATCGGCATGACGCCCGGCGTCGATAAAGAATTCCTCGGCCAGAATACGCACAACTTCCCACTGTTCGGGGTTGGTATCCTGCGCCTCGTCAATCAGAACGTGATCAAGGCCTTCGTCCAGTTTGAACAACACCCAGCCGGCAATCCCGGCCTGACGTTGCAAAAGCTGCAAACTGGTCAGGATCAGGTCATCGTAATCAAGACGCGCATGCAGGGCCTTTTTGGTGGCGTAGCGATCAAGCATCGCATTGCCGATGGTGATTAGCGCCGATGTCGCACCGGCCATTGCGGCGGCCTTGCGTTGGCGATCGACCTCGACCAGACGCGCGCATTCCTGTTCAAGCGCATCGGCCCCCATCGGGTGATTTTCGGCTGCCCCTTTGGTAATCAGTTTGGCGCGCGGTTCACCCGCCGTGGTGAAGAAAACGCTGCGATATTCGTTAAACACCGCAAGGCGGTCTTCGACATTCGTCTTTTCAAGAAATTGCGCCAATGCCGGCACGCGTGCAGTATCGGTTTTGGTTCCGGCCTCAAGTGCTGCCAGCCCCCACATCAAGCCATCGCGGTCAAAGGCATCATCGGAAAGCGCCTTGGTCAGGATGGTTTCATCATCAAGTCCGACCGGCACCCCAAGCGCCTTATAAACCGCATCGCGCATGCGTTTGGCCCCGCCCAGATTGGCCAGCATGCGCTTCAGGCGACCACGTTCGCGGGCAAGCTCGCTCATGACCTCGCCAAAGGCACCTTCGCGGACCTGTCCGGTGACGACCGACAGGGCATGGGCCAGATCATCATCACGGCCGGTTCGGGCGAATGCCAGGACCTCTTCCTGCACATCGGCCATGGTTTCAGCGGCTGTGCGGTCATCCATGATTTCAAAATGCGGCGCCAGACCGGCTTCCAGTGGAAAACGGCGCAACAGCGACTGACAGAAGGCATGAATGGTCTGGATCTTCATTCCGCCCGGCGCATCCAGCACACGGGCAAAAAGCTGGCGCGCGCGGATGGTTTCATCGGCACTGGGTGCTGCACCGGCAAGATTGGCAAGATCGGCTTGAAGGTCGCGATCTTCCATGGTGGCCCATAGACCCAACCGTTCATTCACACGGTTGGCCATTTCGGCCGCCGCAGCCTTGGTGAAGGTCAGACACAGAATGCGATGCGGCTCGGTACCCGAAAGCATCAGGCGCAAGACGCGGTCAGACAGCACCTTGGTCTTGCCCGCTCCGGCTGAGGCCGACACCCAGACCGATGCGGTCGGATCGGATGCATTGCGTTGCAGGACGTTGGGATCAGTTCCGCGCATTTCGGTCATGATTCATCCCCTTCGCCAACATCCTGTTTTTCTTCGATGTTAGCGCTATCATCCGCATCCTCGCTGCCCATCCATTCACGCAGGCGGGCAAGATGGACATAGTCGGAATATTTCGGCGCGTGATCGGGATGCGGAACACTGAGATAGGGCGTTTCAGGATCGGCAAAGGCCGCCGCCAACCCATTCACACCTTCCACCGCCGCGTGGGCGAGTTCGGCCGGGGTCGTTTTCATGCGGCCCGTGTTGATTTCAACGATCTCACCTGCCGGATCACCACCGGATAGTTTCCAGAAAGCCATGCTGGCCGGGGGACCGGCGGGCACATCGCCAAAACCGCCCTTTTCGGCAATCGCGGCTTCAAGCGGCAGTTGCGGCGCAAAGCCGTTGGCAACATCGCCCTGACTGGGTGGTGCGCCGGTTTTATAATCAATGATCGCAATCCCGCCATCGCGCAGCTGATCAATGCGGTCGGCACGGGCATAGACCTGAAAACCGCTGCTGGTATCAAGGGTTCCGGCCTGCTCGGTATAGGATTTACGCACGGCATCGCGTCGGGCGGCTTCGGTCTGGATGAACCATTTGGCGATGCGCTCGAACCGTGGCCACCAGAAGGCCCAAAGACCGGGACGTGCCGCAAGCGGTTTGAACACTTCGCGACCAATGATCAGCAATTCATGTTCGCCATCCGGTGGCAAATGTTCGGGATGGCGGGCGATGAACTGATCAAGGGCGTCGTGGATCAGGTTGCCGTAATCGGCGGCACCAGGATCTTCGTCGATACCATCAAGCTTGCGCAGGCCAAGGATGTGACGGGCATAAATCGCATAGGGATCACGCATCCAAGTTTCGATCTGGGTGACCGACAATCGATCCGGCCTCGCCGATACAGGCGGTTTGGGGGCCGGGCGTCCGATCTTGATCCGCATGCTTGAGGCCGGTTCATCAATAAGATCAGCCAACGCACGCCACTCGGCCGCATCGGGCTTTTCCATCGAAACGCCCGATTTACGCAGAATGTTTTCAATGCGTAACAACCAGCGTGACGGCACGGTCGGCGTGCCTTCGATACGCAGCGCACGGGTCATCACCACATCGGGCGAACAAAACAGTTGCTGGAAATCATGGGCCGATTGCCCAACCCGGTG
The DNA here is from genome assembly GCF_002388495.1 of Thalassospira sp. UBA4513. Lineage (NCBI taxonomy): Bacteria > Pseudomonadati > Pseudomonadota > Alphaproteobacteria > Rhodospirillales > Thalassospiraceae > Thalassospira > Thalassospira sp. UBA4513. Next base: position 111,553 of record NZ_DGMR01000039.1, on the reverse strand, counting down.
TTCGGGGGCCGGCAAGCCGAAATTGCGCCGCATCGGGCGGCTCATCCACGGATCGGCCCCGGCTTCGGGCGGCCAGACGCCCTCATTAAGCCCGCCTAAAATGGTCAGATCAGCCTGCTGCATTTGGGCTTCGACCGTGCCCCAAATAAACAGGCGCGGATGTTTGCCATAACGCGGACGCACGGCACGATCCGCCATCAGGGCATCGAGAAACGCGCTATACCGATTGCCCGGCATCGGCGCAAAATCCGTCAGCGCATTAAGCAATTCATGAACAAAATCCGCCAATGCCTCACCCGCTTCGCCGCGCCACAGGCGATCCGCGCCGGTTTGGGTGTCGCTGGCTGCCAGTGCCTCGGCCGCCGTAACATGACTGCGCAGCAGATGAACTGGCGCATGAGCTTTATCGCCGTTCAGATCATCAATCGGATCAAGGCAGGTTTTAATGCGTTCCACCAGATCACTAAGGCGCGCATGATCATCACGGATGCGCTCAATCCGGCCCGTCACGCTATCTGATCCGGACGTGCTAATGCGGGTGACTGTATCTTCGCACCAGCCATCAAGTGCGATTTGCAAACCATCCAGCCCCGGACCCGGTCGGGCACCGCGCAGGACTTCCTTTTCCAGAAGACGGGTCAGAACCCGGAAGCTTTCCGGTGACAGACCCGCCGCCGAGAGCGGATGTTTCAGCAACTCCAGCAACGGAACAGGGGCAAATTCCTCCTGCACGGCACGCACGACAAGGCGCAGATAGATTGCCGGTGCCGTGTCGTGCAGCGGGATACCGGCCGAGTCATCAATTTCGACCTCCCACCGACGCAGTTCGGTGGCGACACGCCGGGCAAGGCCACGATCTGGCGTGACCAGCGCGCAGGTCTTTTCGGGATGTTCGAGCGCCTCGCGCATCATAAGGGCAATGGTGGTTGCCTCTTCACGCGCACCCGAACAATCCACACGCAAAACGCCATCCATCACATCCGGGCTAAATCCGGTGATGTGACGCCAGTGATGGGTGGTTTTGGCCGGTCGCAACGCCTCGCGGGCCAGACGGCGGCGCTCGATCGTGGCATCACTTTCCGCGTCAAGGGCGGGCCATGGCAGCACACTGTCAGCATGACGGCCAATATGGCCCAACGTCTTGCCCAAAAGGTGTTGCGGATGGGCGGCATCATCGGCAATCGCCGCCCAGTCTTCGTGACCAAGTCCCGTCATCAGACCGGGCAGGACCACACGGCCCTGTGGCATGGCCAATACCGCCTTCATCAAATCCCGCAAGGCGGGGAAAGGGCCGGTTGAGCCGACAATCAGCACCGGCGTTTCGGGCGGGTTTTCTTCCCATAGATCTATCTGTGCGGCAATCAGGGCATTGCGCCGCATGGCCCGGTCACTGACATCCTGAGAAGCCAAAATACCCGGCCAGTGGATGGTCAGGATCTGCAGGAATTCAAGGGTGAGCTGCCAGTGTTCGGCGAATTCTTCGGGTACCAGTCCCTTGAGATCGTCAAAGTCGCAGTTTTCCGTTTGCACCTGATCCAGAAAGCGTGCGAGTTCGCCGGCAAGACGGGCGGCCTGATCGGCAGTTGGTTTTTCACCGCGATGATCAGGGCGGCCCATGATCAGCTGGGTCAGTAACAATTTACGTTGGAGATCGGGGATGGCGGGCGGCAGATCAAGGGCAGCTTGTTCACCACCCGCACCATAAATCGCCAATTCATCCTCATCCGCCTCGCCCAGTGGACGAATGGTCGGAAGCAGGGTAACCGCGCCTTGCGACTGCCGTAAAAAGGCATCGCGCATTACCTTGGCCGAACGCCGGTTGGGCACCATCAGAACATAGTCGGGCAAGGTATCTGGCTGATCGGCGGTTTCTGCCATCAGTTGTTTGGCGATCAGATCGGCAAAGGCAACGCCGGGCGGAATGAAAAACAGGTTTGAGGGCGGCGTTGCCTCCCCCGCGAAGGAAGCTTCGTCATATTCGGGCGCGTCCATGTAATCAAACAGGTCGGCCATCAAACTCCCCCGGATGCGGCTTTCTTGGCGCGCTCAATTTCAAGCGCCTTTGCGATGACTGGTTCGGACTCCTTGAGCGCCTCTGGCGTGCCGATGTGGAAATATCCGCCATCATGGACCAGACCATAACACCGACCAGTGGCAAGCGCCTTGTCATAAACGACATTCAGTGACCAGGCGCCATCGGGCGTATCTTCAAACAGGTGCGGTGCCAATATTTGCACCCCGGTAAAAAAATACGGGGCCTCGGGTGCTTCACCGCGCCGTTTCAGCCGCCCATCCACCTGCCAAAAGAAATCCCCTGCCCCATCATAGCCATAGCCATCTGCCACCGGATAGAGGGCCAGAAGCGCATCCATGTGATCGGGGTCAAAGGCATTGATCAGGCGATCAAACAGCGGTTCTGCCCCCTCGGTCCAAAAAACATCGGCATTGGCAATCAGGATCGCGTCTTCGTTGAGTTTCGAGAGCGCATTTTTTACCCCGCCGCCGGTTTCAAGCAGGTCTTCCTCGGGCGAGGTCACAATGGCGGGGGCAGTTCTATTGGCCACATGATCAATGATCTGTTGCCCAAGATAGTGCGAATTGACCACTGCCTGCGTGACACCGGCGTTTGCGAGTTTATCAAGCACATGATCAAGCATCGGCTTGCCCGCGACCGATATCAGCGGCTTTGGAATGGTATCGGTGATCGGGCGCATGCGTTTGCCAAGGCCAGCGGCCAGAACCATGGCCTGTGCCTTTATTTCCGGTGCGCTCATGATTGTGCCTCTTTGCCTGACAGGTTCTGGGTTTTGGCAAGTGCCGGAGCGCTGCGCGCATCGGACGGAATATGGACATCCACCCAATCCTGAAGGGCTGGCAGGTTTTCTGCCGCCCCGCGCAAGATCATGTCCCAGCAGCGCGGGATGTAGTCGAAATAGCGCGTCTTTCCGGCCTTGATCGCAAGCCAGCCAAACCGGCCAAGGATGCGGAAATTGCGCACCATCGAGGTTGCAATATAGGCCGTTTCGAAATCAGAACGATCAACATCAGGGAACGCGGCGAGATAGAATTCCTTCATCCGCGCTTCAAGGTCCGGGCCGATATCATGGCGCACATCGCGCAGAAGCGACGCCAGATCATAGGGCCGTGGTGCAATGGCCGCGTCCTGAAAATCAATGATGCCGCAGTCATCGCCGCCATCACCATTTTCAACCAGCATCAGGTTATCGACGTGATAATCGCGGTGAATGATCACCTCACCCACCTGCCAGCAAAGTGGCAGCACGGTTTCAAGAAGCTGATCAAAGGCCGTGCTTGCCGCATCACGCTTGGCCGCGTCCGGGATGATCAGTGGCAAGTAATCGGCCTTGAAGCTGGCAAGCATCCGACGCAGGTTTTCCGGGCCATAGCGCACCAGACCGCAATCATTCATCCCGCCCCCGTCGCAGAAGCGATGCAGGGTGATCAGCTGTTCGATAGCACGCAGATAAAGCGTATCCTGCGTTGTGCCATCCAGCATCGCACTGCCCATGAGCGCCTCGGTAAAGGTGATGTCACCAAAATCCTCGATCAGGACCAAGCCGCGCTTTTCATCCGCCTCATAGATTTCGGGTACCCGCCAACCGGCCTGTTTGAACAGATTTGTGGTTTTCAGAACTGGTGAAACAGAGGCCGGACGTTCGGGATTGTCATAAATGCCATGCGGATCGACATGAATGGCCGTCGGCGGAAAATCCATCAGAAGGGCGGTGTCATGGCGCCGTTCAAGGCGGAAATATTTCCGCGCCGAGGCATCATCGACAAGTGGCATGACCTGCGCGGTCTGCCAGCCACAGGTGACGAGAAAATCCTGCCGTTCAGCGTTGCGGCGTTCCTGATCGGGGCTTGCGCGGTTCATGACGGGCTTACCACCAGATCATTGATCCGTGCATCCCAGTCTTCACCATGCGGCTCAAGCTTGAACACACGGCCATCAGGGCTCGATCCGGGTTCGACATGAATATCAAGACGATTTTCCGGGGTCAGATATTCCAACCGATCCGGCCATTCGATCAGGCTGACGGCATCGGAAAAGGCGTCCTCGATATCAAGTTCGTGGACTTCTTCGGGATCAGACAAGCGATACAGGTCAAAATGCCAGACCGGCACACGATCAAGTTCATAGATCTGAACCAGTGTGAAAGTCGGACTGGGGACTTCTTCGTTCGGGTTATCGGCCACCGCGCGAATGAAGGCACGGCAAAACGCACTTTTGCCCATGCCGAGTGTCCCATGCATCAAAATCACGTCCCCTGCCCTGGCAACAGCGGCAAGTTTGGCGGCAAGGGCTTCGGTCCCGTTCTGATCGCTGACAGTGACTGTCCTGGTCATGATGTCCGTCTTTTGAATGGCTCTTGCCTTCTGTTTTAGGGGGTTGATGCGGCACTTCGCAATGATTTTGCGAAGCCGATTGGGACGTGTGGTTCAAATCACGGCGCAAACCCGGAAAAAGGCCGGTTTACATTGCGATATCGTGTTCCAGATGCTATCTGGCTGCATAAGAAATCCCGCACACCGCCGGGCTTGGGGGCAGCCCCCTACCCAAATTTGATTTTATTTGGATGGAATAAGTATGTCAGACGCATCGCATAGCACAGATATTGCCATTATTGGCGCAGGCCCGGTCGGGCTTTTTGCGGTTTTCGAAGCCGGTATGCTGGGGCTTAAATCCCATGTGATTGACGCGCTTGATATGGTCGGCGGCCAGTGCAGCGCACTTTATCCGGAAAAGCCGATTTTCGACATTCCGGCCCATCCGCAAATTGCCGGTCAGGATCTTATTCACGAGCTTGCCAAACAGGCTGACCCGTTCGAGCCGACCTATCATCTGGGTCAGCAGGTCACCAAGCTTGAGAAACGCGATGATGGCCGTTTCACGCTGGTCACCACGAAGGGCACGGTCATTGATGCTGGTGCGGTTGTGATTGCGGCTGGTTGCGGTGCCTTTGGCCCGAACAAACCGCCGATGGATGGCCTTGAAGAGTATGAAGGATCGGGTGGTGTTCAGTATTACGTCAAACGTCGTGCCGACTTCGCTGGCAAGAACGTCGTGATTGCCGGTGGCGGTGACTCGGCTGTCGACTGGGCCCTGTCGCTTCATGACATCGCCGCGAAGGTGATGGTGGTTCATCGTCGCCCGAAATTCCGTGCGGCCCCTGACAGCAGTGCAAAACTGCAGGCGCTCGCCGAGGCGGGCAAGATCGAGATGGTCATCCCCTATCAGCTTAAGGGGCTTAAGGGTGAAAATGGCATCCTGTCGCACGTGGTTGTCGCGACGCTCAAGGGCGAAGAGCGCGAGCTTGAAGCCGATCACCTTCTGCCGTTCTTTGGCCTTGCCATGGAACTCGGTCCGATTGCCGATTGGGGCCTTAATCTTGAGAAAAACCATATCGGCGTGAAACAGGCGACGATGGAAACATCCGTCCCCGGCATCTTTGCCATCGGCGATATCGCGACCTATGAGCACAAGCTTAAACTGATCCTGTCGGGCTTTGCCGAAGGTGCAAGTGCGATCCATGCTGCACGCGCCTATATGTTCCCGGACAAGGAATTCCATTTCGAATATTCGACCACGACGGGTGTTCCGAACGAATAACCCGACATTTGGTCAAAGTTTTCAAGGAAGCGCACCATGGCCACAAAACATCCCGAACATCCTGGGGGTTGTCTTTGTGGCGCGGTGCGCTTTGTTGCGTCCGGGGAGCCGATTGGCGGCAATCACTGCCATTGCGGCATGTGTCGCAAGGATAGCGGTTCGGGTGTTTCGACCTTTGTCGCGTTCCCGACCAATGCCATCACATGGGATGGCAAGCCGCGCGAATATGAAAGCTCGCCTGGCAAATATCGCGGATTTTGCCCAACATGCGGATCGAGCATCACCTGGTGCAAGGGCGATGATGACAGCTTCATCGATTTCCGATTGGGCACCTTTGATGACCCACGCCCGTTCAAGGCCAAAAAGCATCTTTGGATGAGCTCGGCACTGCCGAGCTTTGCTGTCATTGATCCGGAGATCGAGCATTTCGATTAAGCGCGACGATCCCTGGCCCTTTTTAAAGTACTGAAGCTTGTTCCTGCCAAACTGGTGACATCACAGGTACCGGACAAAAGAAACTTGTCTCTGGCCCTCGGGGCTCAATCATGACAGGCTGCAAAATTCTACCAAGAGTAGAATTCGCACAGATCATCATCAGGGGAACGAAATGAGCGACCAGAATGAGGGCGACCAACCGAACAGCCGCTGAAAGATGAATATGCGCAAACTGATGCTGTTTGGTTCAGGTACGCTTCTGCTTGGCACGTTACTGATGATGGTGACATTCCAAACCACCTTTCAGATGATGATGCATGGACGCTCTGCTGGCAGCTTCATCATTGTCATTGGTACAGCCGTTGCGATCGGCCTTTTGGTCGCCGGTTCGACCATCATATCAAAATGGGTATCCCGCAAGGTTGAGGCTATTCTCGAGGAGTAAGCCTGGCCTCTTGCGCGGCTTCGCCGTTTGACGTCAAGTATCTCACAAATATAGCGTCTAGAAGTTCGGCTGTGTCTTAGAGCTTCACCGACACGCCAAGGTGCTCGGCCAAAACGCTCACGATCATGCCGTGATCTTCGTGCGATGCGAGTCCGGATACTGTAATCGCGCCAATCACGCCGACACCGGCAACACGGACCGGGAAGCTGCCGCCGTGATCGGCATAGTCGGCAAAATCGATCCCGTGATCGGCAAGGGTTTTGCCCTTGGCCTTAAGCTCCGCGCCAAAGCGCATCGAGCTTTGATGTTCACGTAGCACCAGATTGCTTTTACGACGCGCCCAAGCATCGTTGGCCGGCTTGGCACCGGCAAGGGATGCGTGAAACAGGGTGCGGTCCGGGGTGCGGATATTGATGGCAACCGGGGCGTTTTTGGCCTGTGCGACGCCGACCAGTTTGGAGCCGATTGACCAGGCAGTGTCTTCGTCAAAGCGGTCAAACACCAGAACGTCTTCCTGCTTGGCGAGCAATTCCAGATCCATCGGGGACTCCTTGGGCAATTGGTTGGGCTGCGTCCATCCATAGCGCAGCAGGTTAGCCTCTGAAAACAGCAAAGAAAAAAGGCTGCATCAACAATGTGATACAGCCTTTGTTTCGAAATCGTAATTTTGGCTTACTTGTCGTCGCCCATCTTGAGCGCATTGATAAAGGCCGATTGCGGAATTTCGACCTTGCCGAACTGACGCATCTTTTTCTTACCGGCCTTCTGTTTTTCAAGCAGCTTGCGTTTACGCGAAACGTCACCACCGTAACATTTTGCCGTCACGTCCTTACGCAGGGCAGAAACGGTTTCACGGGCAATCACCTTGCCACCAATGGCGGCCTGAATGGCGATGCGGAACATCTGGCGCGGGATCAGGTCCTTAAGACGCTTACAGATCTCACGGCCGCGATATTCAGCCGCCGAACGGTGAACCATCAGGGCCAGTGCATCGACCGGCTCTTCGTTCACAAGGATGGAAACCTTGACCAGATCGCTTTCATCGTAACCCGCGATCTCGTAATCGAAGCTGGCATAGCCGCGAGAAATCGACTTCAGACGGTCATAGAAATCAAACACCACTTCGTTGAGCGGCAGTTTGTAAACCGCCATTGCCCGGTTGCCGACATAGGTCAGGTCAAGCTGAACACCACGGCGTTCGGTGCAAAGGGTCAGGATACCGCCAAGATATTCGTCCGGCACCATGATCGATGCCTTGATCCACGGCTCTTCAATGGCCTTGATCTTGGTAACGTCCGGGAAATCGGCCGGGTTATGCAGCAGGATTTCTTCGCCCTTGCTCAGCGTGATCTTATAGGACACGGACGGTGCAGTGGTGATCAGATCAAGCTCGAACTCGCGCTCAAGACGTTCCTGAATGATTTCAAGGTGCAAAAGACCCAGGAAACCACAACGGAAACCAAGACCAAGTGCGGTCGAGTTTTCCGGTTCGAACTGGAAGGACGCGTCATTGAGATGCAGCTTTTCAAGCGCATCGCGCAGCACTTCATATTCACTGGTATCAACCGGGAAAATACCACAGAACACAACCGGGATGGACGGCTTGAAACCGGCCAGCGGCTTGGCGCAGGGACGTTTTTCTTCGGTAATCGTGTCACCGACTTCACATTCCGCCACGGTTTTCATACCGCAGTTGATAAAGCCGATTTCACCCGGCCCCATTTCATCAATCGCAAGCGGCTTTGGCGTGAACACACCAACGCGTTCGATCTGATGGGTGACCTTGGCGTTCATGAAGCGGACTTTCTGACCCTTTTTGAGGGTGCCTTCCTTCACGCGCACGAGAATCATCACACCGAGATAAGTGTCATACCAGCTATCAACCAGAAGAACTTCAAGCGGTGCGTTCGCATCGCCGGTCGGCGCCGGAAGACGGTGCACCAGTGCTTCAAGCACGTCAGGCACGCCCAGGCCGGTTTTGGCCGAGATCATCACAGCATCAGACGCATCGATGCCGATCACTTCTTCGATCTGTTCCTTGACCTGATCGGGTTCGGCTGCCGGAAGGTCAACCTTGTTCAGGACCGGTACGATTTCGTGATTGTTTTCAATCGCCTGATAGACGTTGGCGAGGGTCTGGGCTTCCACACCCTGTGCGGCATCAACCACCAGAAGCGACCCTTCGCAGGCTGCGAGCGAGCGTGACACTTCATAGGCAAAGTCAACGTGACCCGGCGTGTCCATCAGGTTGAGCGTATATTCCTGCCCATCCTTGGCGGTGTATTTCAGTCGCACGGCCTGGGATTTGATGGTGATGCCACGTTCACGTTCGATATCCATCGAATCGAGAACCTGATCGGCCATTTCACGTTCGGTCAGGCCACCGGTCAACTGGATCAGGCGGTCGGCCAGGGTTGATTTACCGTGGTCGATATGGGCGATGATCGAAAAGTTACGAATGTTCTTAAGGTCAGTCATTTTTGGCTGCTTCTGGCACTAAAATTGGCTGGCATTTCGCCGCGTGGCACATTGTTTCGAAACGGTGTGATCACCAGATACCCGGTTGATACATAACGCGCAAATGGAACTCTTTCCAATATATCCCCTGCCCCGTCAGCCAGCCAATTTCGGCAGCGACATCAGGCCTTATCGCATCACGGATGCAAAAGGGCACGATCGGAAAAACCAGCATTGCGCGATCATTGCATCGTTCGGGAAATCGGTTCTGATATATCCCGGATCAATCACCAGCGGGTTTATAGGGGTTTTTGCACGGAATTAGAAGCGTTGTGTTATGTTCACGGCGTCTGTGAATAACCTGCAGTCCGGCACGGCCATCACTTGTCGGAACGTGATCACGTTAAGGGTCTTGGTCACGAGATGTCGGGTGCATCACAAAACAGGCCTTTAACGCTTACATTCATTTGTTTGCATCCTTTTCAACCGCGCGAAAAGGTCTTAAATTTCAAGGTTGAGGAAACCATAACTCTGTCTGGCAGGGGCACGCCAATAACATGTTCATAATGTCAATCGAGCCATCCCTGTCCCGGCGCAGTCTTGTCAAGTTGCGCAAACGGCTTGCCGCCTTGACGCTGACGGGTGTGTTTGTCCTGCTGTTTTCCTTCTTTTTCATTCAGAAAACGCTTTATGACAGCGCCGTTGAGCATGCCAGCGCCCAACTTGAAGCAACCGCCTTTCGGTTGGGATCGATGTTGTTGCTTCACAATGACGTCGACCTGCAAAAGATCGTGGCGGACAATTCCGATATTACCGTTGGTCTGCTTGATAACCAGCTTAACCAGATAAAGGGCTTTATCCCGCCGCATCTGATCGGTGATCTGGGCGACTATATCAGCACCCAACAAACTGATCGCGATTCCCTGGTCTGTGTTCACAGCAGCGAAGTCATGGTTCTGGCTTATAGCAAACTGCCACAAATCGACCGGATCGTGGTGGCCTATACGCCGCGCAGCGCGCTTTTAAATAACTGGCGCGATGCTTTTATCCTGCACGCGCTGATGTTTGTCATGGCTATGACCATTCTTTGTGGTCTGGCTGTCTGGTTGTGGCATCGCCTCAAACGGCAGCACATGCGTGCTGCCCATCTTGCCGAACATTTCAGCGATACGGAAAATACCTTGGCGGAATGCGGCTGTGCCGTGATCAGTTGGCCGGTGGAGACCAGCGACGGAAAACTGACGGCACAACTGAACTGGCCGGAAATCCTTGGTCCGACAGCCGAAAACATCGAACCAACCATGACGGATTTCCTTGATCGGTTGTCACCGGAATCCCGCACAAAGCTTCGCGGACCGCTAATTGACAATGTCTGGCAAGATGCCCGGATTGGCACCATGGTCGATATCCGCACAGCCAAAAACCAGATGCAGCGTTTCTATCTGATGGCGCATCGCTATAGCGAAGACAATCGGGAATTTATTTCGGTTTTGCTTCTGGAAACTGCGGCCCAACAGGAACTGTGCCATCCGTTTGAAACCTACCTGCGCCATACGCCGGAACCGGCGATTGTGGTCAATCAGGACGGCATCCTTAAGGGGTTTAGCCCCGCGCTTGAAGAGCTGATGGGGTTGCCGGTGCATGACATCGTCAACAAACCTTTCTTTATGCTGTTTGTTCCAGAGGACCAACAAACCGCGATGACGGCCATGCGCCAGAAAAACGGCACTGCGACGATCAGTGATGGCAAATCAATCCTACGCGTACTCGACCGCAAGGGCAATGTTCGCTGGCTGGCCTGGCATTGCGTGGGTCCATTTGACGAGATGATCTTTTGCAGTGCGCGTGATGTGACGGAGTTTGTCGAAAATGCCAACAAGCTGCGCGATACACTTGATCAGCTCAAGCGCAGCAACGAAGACCTCGAACAGTTTGCCTATGTGGCGTCCCACGATCTGCAGCAGCCGCTGCGCATGGTCGCCAGCTATACGCAACTTCTCAAGCAGCGTTACAGTGGCAGCCTTGATCAGGAAGCCGACGAATATATCGACTTTGCCGTCGATGGTGCCAAGCGCATGCACAAGCTGATCAGTCACCTGCTTGAATATGCCAAGACCGGAACGCGCGAAGATTTCGCACCGATTGACTGCAATCAGGTGCTCAACGAGGCGCAAGCGGACCTCAAGGACGTGATTGGCCGTGAACATGCCACCATCACCCATGACGATCTTCCGACCGTCAAAGGTGACCGGATTGCCCTGTCGCGGCTGTTCCAGAACCTTTTATCCAATGCCATCAAATATCGCCGACCCGGCGTACCACCGCATATATCCATCACGGTCGAACCCGACCCGGTGATGCGCGACTATTGGCGTTTTTCGGTGCGCGATAACGGCATTGGCATTCACCCCGAACATGCACAACGGATTTTCCGCCTGTTCCAGCGCCTGCATAAGGACGAGTTTTCCGGAACGGGACTTGGCCTGTCTCTGTGCCGCAAGATCGTTGAACAGCATGGCGGCCGCATCTGGCTTGATACCAGCCGACCGCTCAGCGACCCGGGCACGACCATCATCTTTACGCTTCGGGTTTACCACGCCGAGGCATCACGCATTGGGCAAAACAATCCTTAAGCGTCTCAGCACATGGCAGCATGGCAAGCATATTGCTTGAGACTGAGAGTTAGACGGGCAGACAGGTAAAAGCTGCCCTGTGCCTGTTATGGAGCGTTAGATGTTCAAGACCATGATCCTGTCCCGCCCTGTATTCAAATCTGTTCCGGTGATGCTGGCCCTTTTGGCGCTCAGCGCATGTGGATCGGACATGCGCACCATGAATGACAGCCACATGCAGAAACTGGCTTATTATTTTGCCGAACATGAACCGGGCGCGCCACTGCCGCGAGGTTGGCGTCGTCTGGATGGCGCAGAAATCAATTACCGTTTTGCAAACGAAACATATGCCGTCTATTCAATTGACGAGGACGAGCAGATCCTGGTTATGCATCTTTATGACGATGGTACGGGTCGACTGGAAGCCGATGATGATCGTGAACGTTGCGAATGGAACAGCATGGTCGATCAGCTGACCATCGAATGCGACGACACCGATATGGAATGGCATGTCTTTACCAATGGGCCGGATCTGATCGCGCTTGATCTGGATGAGGACGAGTACGCCATCCTGCGCAAACGCCCCGGTCGGTAAATTTGACCGATGGTCCACAAACAAAACGGGCTGCACCAATGTTGGGCAGCCCGCTTTTTATTCGTATCTTTGGCGAAAGATCAGGCGCGCAGAGAGCCACCTGTGGCTTTCTCAACCGCTTCGACAACCTTTTTGCAGACCGCTTCAATTTCTTCTTCGGTCAAAGTTGCCTTGGTCGGCTGCAACGTGATCGAGAAGGCGAGTGATTTCTTGCCATCCTCAATCCCCTTGCCTGCATAAAGGTCAAAGATCGTCACATCCGTGATCAGATTACGATCGGCACCTTTGGCGGCCTTGATGATTGCCTCTGCCTTCACAGCTTCATCAAGCAGGAAGGCAAAGTCGCGTTCGACCGACTGGAAGCTTGATGCATTCAAGGCCGGACGGGCCGTGCCCTTTTTCTTGGGCATCGGTACGTTTTCAACAAACAGTTCAAACGCGACAACGCGGCCTTTGACGCCAAGCGCCTTAAGCACTTTTGGATGCAATTCGCCGAAATAGCCCAGAACATTTTTCGGACCCAGCTGCAGGGCTGCCGAACGGCCCGGGTGATACCATTCCGGTGCACCTTCAGTATTGACCTGAACATTGGCGGCATTGGTGCCCAGTGCTTCGATCAGGGCTTCGGCATCGGCCTTAACGTCAAAGACGTCGACATCACGGCGTGAACCGGTCCAGCTGCGCGGGGTTGTTGCACCGGAACGGAGACCTGCGGCCACCAGACGCTGATCGCCCGGCTGATCGCCAAAGAATTCCGGCCCAACTTCAAACAGCGCCAGATCGGAAAAACCACGTGCCTGATTACGACCGGCCGCGGCAATCATGTTGATCAGGGCGTTCGGGCGCATGATATCAAGGTCGGAACTGATCGGATTGGCCAGATACAGACCGTCTTTGAGTTCACCAAACAGCTTGGCCCAACGCGAGTCGGTAAAGGACCAGGTCACGGTTTCATAAAGACCGCGCGATGCCAGAACCCGACGGGTCAGGCCAACACGTTTCTGGAACGGCGACAATGCCGGAACTGGCAGACTAGTTTCACGCTCCAGCGGGACTGTCGGGATTTTGTCATAACCGACAATGCGCAGCACTTCCTCGACCAGATCGGCTTCACCGATGATGTCCGGGCGCCAGGTCGGTGCGACGGCGTTAATAACCGGTGCAGAACCACTAACCTCAAAGCCCAGAGATTTCAGGATTTCAATCGCACGGTCTGCTTCAACGGCAACGCCGCCCAGCTCACGAATACGATCAATGCGCAGATCAAAGGCGTTGCGCGGATTTGGTACTTCGCCAGCCTTAACGACATGGGATACTTCACCCCCGCAGATCTCGGTGATCAGATGGGTTGCAACTTCCATGCCCCAGGCAACCGACTGCGGGTCAACGCCACGCTCAAACCGATAGCGTGCATCGGAATTGATCTGAAGCTTACGACCGGTCTTGGCAATGCTGATCGGATCGAACAGCGCGCATTCGACAAACACATTGGTCGTTTCTTCAAGGCAGCCAGTTTCTTCACCGCCGATGATGCCACCAATGCCCAGTGCCTTTGCCTGATCGGCAATCACCACCATGGAGTCGGAAAGCTCGTATTCCTTGTTATCAAGGGCTGCGATCTTTTCGCCATTGGTCGCGTAACGCACATTGATGTCGCCCGACAGTTTGTCGGCATCAAACACATGCAGCGGACGACCAAGGTCATGAGTCACAAGGTTGGTGATATCCACCAGGGCGGAGATTGGACGCAGCCCGATGGCTTCCAGACGGGCTTTCAGCCATTCCGGGCTTTCAGCATTTTTCACACCACGGATGTAACGGCCATAGAAGGCCGGAACCGCATTATTGGTGGCAATATCGCCGCTGATCGTAACGCCAATCGGGCTGTCAAACGCACCAGTGACCGGCTCTTGGCGCGGATCGGCCTTAAGCGTTCCGATGCCCACAGCCGCCAGATCGCGGGCGATCCCGCGGACACCGGTGCAATCCGGGCGGTTCGGGGTCAGGCCGATTTCAAGGATCGGATCATCCGCACCAAGGACAGACGCAACCGGTGCACCGATTTCGGCATCTTCAGGCAGTTCGATGATGCCGTCATGGTCTTCACCAAGGCAGAGCTCACGGGTGGAGCACATCATGCCCTGGCTTTCGACACCACGGATCTTGCCCGGCTTCAGTTTTGAGCCATCAATCGGAATGATCGCGCCCGGCTGTGCCAATGCGACCTTAAGTCCGGTACGGGCATTGGGCGCACCACAAACGACCTGAATGATTTTTTCGCCGGTATTAACCCGGCAAAGCTTCAGGCGGTCAGCATCGGGATGTTGTCCGGCTTCTTCAATGTGGGCGACACGGATGTCGGCAAGGGCTGCCGCGCGGTCGGTCACGCCTTCGATTTCAAGACCAATATCGGTCAGTTTTTCTGCAACCACCTCAATCGACGCATCGGTATCAAGGTGCTGTTTCAGCCAATTCAGTGTGAATTTCATTATCTCAGCCCCTTACCATGTTCGGTACATCCAGCGGCACGAAACCATAATGTTTCAGCCAGCGCAGATCGGTATCGAAGAAGGTGCGAAGATCGGGAATGCCGTATTTCAGCATGGCGATACGTTCGATCCCCATACCAAAGGCAAAGCCCTGATATTCTTCGGGATCAAGGCCACAGGCGCTCAGCACGCGCGGATGAACCATGCCGCAGCCAAGAATCTCCAGCCAGTCGTCGCCTTCACCAATTTTCAGCTCCCCACCCTTGCGCGAACAACCGATATCCATTTCGGCACTCGGCTCGGTGAACGGGAAGAAGCTTGGACGATAGCGCACTGGCACATCATCAAGTTCGAAATAGGTTTTGACGAACTCAAGCAGACAGCCTTTGAGATGCCCCATATGGGTTTTCTTGTCGATCACCAGACCTTCGACCTGATGGAACATCGGCGTATGGGTCATATCGCTGTCAGAGCGATAGGTACGACCCGGCGCAATGATGCGGATCGGCGGGGTTTTAGACTGCATGGTCCGGATCTGCACCGGCGAGGTATGGGTACGCAGTACAAGGCGCGATCCATCTTCCTGTTCGGGCAGATAGAAGGTGTCCTGCATTTCACGCGCGGGGTGTTCCGGCGGAATGTTCAGTGCGGTAAAGTTATGGAAGTCGTCTTCAACATCCGGGCCTTCGGCCAGGGCAAAGCCCATTTCGCCAAAGATCGAAACGATTTCATCAATCGTCTGGCTGATCGGGTGAATGCGGCCCGCGGTTTCATCCGGACGCGAGGACAGGGTGACGTCAATCCGCTCGCCCGACAGACGCGCCTCGAGGGCGGCATCTTCAAGGGCAGTTTTACGGGTTTCGATTGCGCCAGCGACCTGGTCCTTGACGGCATTAAGCGTCTGACCAAATTCACGACGCTGGTCAGGGTCCATCTTGCCAAGGTTTTTCATCAGGCCGGTAATGCGGCCTTTCTTGCCAAGGGCGCTGATGCGAACGTCTTCAAGCGCGGTCAGATCCGCTGCCTTTTCGACTTCCGCCAGAACCTCTTCGCGCAATGCTTCGATGTTTTCCATAACTTCCGACGCTTTGGCTTGGGTTTAAAAATCACAAAAAGAAAAGGGACGGCCAATATGGCCGCCCCTGATCAAATCAGGCAAGTGCCGATGAAACCTTTTTACAAAGGTTTATCAGTCCAGTGCAGCCTGCGCCTGGGTGACCAGAGCTTTGAAAGCTTCCGGCTCACGCACTGCGATGTCGGCAAGAACCTTACGGTCCAGTTCAACACCAGCCTTTTTCAGGCCATTCATGAACTGGGAATAGCTCAGACCGTTCTCACGTGCGCCAGCGTTGATACGCTGAATCCAGAGCGAGCGGAACTGGCGTTTCTTAACGCGACGATCGCGGTATGCATACTGCAGACCTTTTTCCACAGCCTGAACGGCGGTGCGGAAAGTATTGTTGCGGCGACCGCGGTAACCCTTGGCAGCCTTAATAACCTTGCGGTGACGAGCGTGTGAAGACACGCCCCCTTTTACACGAGCCATTTAACTCTCCTTCAACCTTAACCGTACGGCAGGAATTTTTTGACGATGCGGGCATCTGCGTCACAGAGGATCTCCGTGCCACGTGCCTGGCGCTTCATCTTGGTCGGTTTCGCAGTCAGAAGGTGGCGCTTGTTTGCCACGTTGTGACGGACTTTTCCGCTGGCGGTCAGGCGAAAGCGTTTTTTCGCACTCGCTTTGGTCTTCATCTTGGGCATTTTTCTATCCTTGCAAAAGCAATGAAAACGAAATCCCCTACGGCGGCTGGGCATGCCCTGAAGGATCTATATAAACCTTCCAGCCTCACCACCTGTTTTGGGGACGGGTGGTTATAGACTCCGACTTTACCTTTTTCAAGGGCCAATTCAGCCCTTTCCCCTTGCTTTTTAGGACATTGAGCCGCCATTGTGCGCAGGCACCACTTTTTCAGACCTAATCCATCATCGCGCATTTCGCCATCTGACTGATCACATGTCGCAAATCACATCAATCATTTTGCCATTCTTTGCACTGATCGGCCTTGGCTGGATTGGCGGCAAGTTCAAGATCGTTTCACCCGACGGGATGCGCGGCATCAACGGGTTTGTGTTCTATTTTGCGCTGCCCGCCCTGTTGTTCAAGGCACTTGCAACCCGAAGCCCGTCAGAGATTTGGCAGCCTGACATCATCCTTGCCTACGGCGGCGGTACTCTTGTGGTTTATGGCATTTCGCGGCTCATCGCCTCGCGCGTGTTCCATCTTGATCCGGCCAGCCAGACGCTGTTTTCCTTTGCCGGGACCATGGGCAATGTCGGCTTCATGGGGCTTCCGCTGATCATCGGGCTGCTTGGCCCTCTGGCGACTGTGCCGCTGATTGTCGCGCTTGCAGTTGATTTGATTGTGATGTTGCCGCTCTCCCTTTTGTTGCTGGAAGGGACAAAGCACGCAAAGGGCACTCATCCGACGGCCAAGATCATCAGAGGCACCCTGACGAACCCTGTTGTGCTTGCAATTATCATCGGTGTGCTTGCAAGCTTGCTTGATCTGGATTGGCCCGACGGCGTTGACTACTTGCTGGACTTGTTGGGGCAAAGTGCTGGCCCGGCGGCATTGTTTGCCATTGGCGTTGCGCTGGTTGGGCGACCGATTGCCGAAAAACGGGCCGAACTTGCCACCATGTCGGTTGCCAAACTGATTGTGCACCCCATTGCAGTATTTATCGGGTTTTGGATTGTTGGCTCAGCAAGCGGGCTTGAAACAAAGGCCGTCTTGTTACTGGCAGCTCTCCCGACAGCGGGAAATGTGTTCGTGATAGCAACGACCTATGACCGCTATATCGTGCGCAGTTCGTCGATCGTGCTGGTGACCACCGCACTTGGCGTCGTCAGCTTTTCTATCTTTTCGGTCTATATTGAGACGATTGTCGGGTGGCTTGGCCAGTAAAAGGGCCGGAGCGGCCTGAGATCAGAAAGAATGGCCAAAACACAATTAGGCTCTCAGCCGCAGTCAGATTGCTGTCTTGATGGTATGCGCCCGACCGATCCATTTTTCGATTCGGCTCATCAGTTTTTCGCGATTGATCGGTTTCAGGACGAAATCATTGCCGCCGGCGGCAACACCACCCCGCAGATCCTCTTCACCCTGTCGCGCCGTGACATAAATGATTGCACAGGCCAGATCGGGGAACTGGGTCCGGACATTGATCGCGGTCTCGAACCCGTTCATGTCAGGCATCATGATATCCATCAGGATGATGCGCGGACGTTTGGTCTTGAGAAGTTTAAGAAGATCCTTGCCAGAGGAAACACCCTGAAACGTGAACCCGCCGCTTTCGACGATTCGTTTCAGAAGAACCAGACTTTTGGGGTCATCATCGACGCCCACGATCAAAAGATCATTTCCGACTGGCATGGCATTCCCTCTTTGGCTTGAACCTTGGGGTAAAAAGGCAAAACGCCGCGTCTTAACGCGGCGCCAGTACCATAATCATAACACGGCCTTCCATCTTTGGCATCATCTCCGGTTTTGCGAGGTCCTCAAGGTCCCCCGAAAAACGCTGAAGCATGCCAAGACCGAGGTCCTGGTGAGCCATCTCACGTCCGCGGAAACGCAACGTGACTTTCACCTTGTCTCCACCGCCAAGAAACTTCTGCGCAGCACGCAGTTTGACGTTGTAGTCATGGATATCGATGTTCGGACGGAGTTTGATCTCCTTGACCTCGATAACCTTCTGTTTCTTTTTGGCCTCGTTCTGCTTCTTGCTTTGTTCGTATTTGAACTTGCCGTAATCAATCAGCTTGCAAACTGGCGGCTCGGCATTCGGAGCGACTTCGACAAGATCAAGTCCAGCTTCCGCTGCCATTTCAATGCCTTCACGCACCGTCATCGGGTCGGACATGTTGCCTTCAGAGTCAACAACACAGATGGAACGGGCTTTGATATCCTCATTGACGCGCGGACCTTCCTTGGTCGGCTGCATCGGTTTGCGTGGTCGTGCTATGGATAATCTCCTATGGTCATCAAACAAATCGGTTAGAAACAGAAAAACACGCAAGGACGTTCAGGGATGTTTTCCTTGAAACCTGACCTAGCATATCCACGTGCGTTCAGAAAGCAATGATTTTAGGCAATTACAGCGCCCTCAAAGCGCCATTTTCCGCGCCTTTGTCCGAGATCGCCAAATCAAACAAATCCTGCAATCCTAGTCGGTGAGATCAAGGCGCTCACGAATGACATCCATCACCCGGTTTACCGTCAATTCTCGCAGATCACTCTCGCGTATAATACTGACTGCATTAGGAGCGTGCCCGCGGGGTGCACAGCGCTTTGGATCGGACTCACGTGAAAACAAAACCACTGACGGTGCACCGGCCGCGGCGGCGATATGCATCGGACCGGTATCATTGCCGATTGCCAGAACCGAACGCGCTGCAAGCGATGCAATATCAAGAAACCCGGTACGCCCCATCAGATTGCGTGCCTTGGGGCACATCTGATCAATCCGGTTCAGAACATCTGCTTCACTATCGGTTCCGATCAGAACCGGGGTCAACCGATAGTCTGCCAGTTTCTTGGCAAGAAGACCGAACCGCTCAGCCGGCCAGCGTTTCGCCGGACGGTGTGGTGCGCCACCTGGGCAGATCAGAACAAACGGGCTTCGAATGCCAAATCGGTCTAGGTCTATATCGGGCCCTGAAATGTATGGTGCTGGAACATCCTTGATACCGGCATCAGCGAGCTGGTCCGCATGCCGATCAATCGTATGCATATTTGAGCGCTCAGGATTGGCATGTGGATGAGAGCACCCACTCGCAATCCCTGACCATTCCGGCTTGGGTCCTGGCCAAAACAGTTTATAATAAAAGCCGGTCCGGTCGGACGTCTGCAGATCATAAACCCGGTCAAAATTACCGTTCCGAAGAAAGCGTCGCAGCGCCAAGACTTCACGCACTTGAATCAGTTTTGGGCGACGGTCGATAGCGATCGAATCAAAAAATCCGCTGGCCTTCATCAGATCAACATAAGGCCGCGTGGTCAGCACCGTGATATGCGCATCTGGATGGGCGGCACGGATGGCCGCAAACGGACCCATCGCCAAGACAACGTCGCCAAGCGCAGAAAGTTTGATGACAAGTATGCGTTTGCGCTTGGACTCTTCCGTCCCTTCCACAGGCTGTTCATCAACCCAGAAATCATCAGGATTCACGGACATGCTTTCGGTTTTATTGTCGGTCATGCGGCGTTCCCGATGACCCGTTTCAGCGCCTTGGCATAGACATTTAGTGTCCGCTCAGCCATTTGTTCCAAAGAGAATTCTGCAATCACATGATCCCGTCCCTTTATCGCCAACTTGGCGCGCTTTTCAGGTGTCAGGCTAAGAACCTGAACCAAAGCACGGGACAGTTGATCAACCTTGCCTGGACTTACGAGCCAACCAGTTTCGCCGGGCAGTACAGTTTCCATCGCCCCGCCATGCGCCGTAGAAACAACTGGCCGCCCCATTGCCTGCGCTTCAGAGGGGATACGACCAAAAGCCTCCGGCTGAGTTGACGGACAGGCCACGACATCAGCAAGCATGTATGCTGCTGGCATATCGTTGCAGTGGTCTACAATGTGCACAACATCCTCAAGACCCAGCTTATGCGTGATCTGCAAGACCTCTTCGCGATAGCCTGTGCGGCCCTGATCGGATCCAACAATCAAACAGCGAACCTTCCGGTGTCCAAGTGCCTCAAGAACGGCCGGCAGTGCCTTTATCAGGAAACCATGCCCCTTCCAGCGCGTGATACGCCCCGGCAACATGATGACATATTCCTCACCATTCAAACGCCATTGGTTGGAAAGCGCAATCAGGCGTTCCTGACTGACATTTTCCGGATTGAACAAATCAACATTCGTCCCACGCGGGACGATATTGAGACGATCCGGATCGACCTTGTAATATTTGTTGATGTGATTGGCGATGTGCTTGGAAATCGCAATCACCTGATCACCCATGGTCATGATCGCGTTATAGCGACGCTTGAACGGGTTGTTGTATCCTGAATAGGTGCCGTGGAAGGTCGTCACAAACGGAATGCCGGTCTTGCGCGCCGCAAAATACGCACTCCAGGCCGGGGCACGCGATCGGGCATGAATGATATCAACACCCTCTTCACGGATCAGCTTGACCAAAGCATCGATATTCTTGCGCATGGTCAGAATATTCTTTGATTTAAGCGGCAGGGTGATGTGCTTGGCACCAAACCGATCAAGTTCGCGTTCGAGCCGACCGCCTTGGGATGCGACAAGTGCCTTGCCACCGCCATCGACAATAGCGCGCGCGATATCAACCGTGCCGCGCTCCACACCACCTGCATCAAGTTCGGGAAGCACCTGTAAAATAACGGCAGGCCGATAGTCCCCACCTTGCGCTTGGGGCTCTGATCGATAGACTGTTTCTGTCATTACTTCTGACGCGCTCATGCAA
Source organism: Thalassospira sp. UBA4513 (assembly GCF_002388495.1). Taxonomy (NCBI): domain Bacteria; kingdom Pseudomonadati; phylum Pseudomonadota; class Alphaproteobacteria; order Rhodospirillales; family Thalassospiraceae; genus Thalassospira; species Thalassospira sp. UBA4513. Next base: position 90,397 of record NZ_DGMR01000039.1, on the reverse strand, counting down.
CTCCAACCATCAACACCCAAGGACATACGCCCCGGATGACCCATGACCTGCCAACGCCACAGCCTGAAAAGCCCGAATATCTCAACCGTCCAGATGGTTTAAAAATCGCATACCATCACGTGCCGGGCAAGCCATCTGACGTACAGGTGCACAATACACCCGGTGTAATGTTTCTCGGCGGGTTCATGTCAGACATGACCGGCACCAAGGCAACCCACCTTGAGGCGCACTGCATTCGGCAGGGGGTGGCTTATACCCGCTTTGATTACACTGGTCACGGACAATCGTCGGGCAAATTTGCCGATGGCACCATCGGTCAGTGGGCACGTGATGCCATTGCAGTTCTTGATGAAATCACCTCCGGCCCACAGATTCTTGTCGGTTCTTCGATGGGCGGCTGGATCATGCTTCTCGCAGCCCTCGCCCGACCGGAACGCATTGCCGGATTGGTTGGCATCGCCGCTGCTCCTGACTTTACCGAAGACCTGATGTGGGCGCAGTTCAGCGAAGAACAGAAAAACACGATTATGGATGAAGGAGCGCTGATCGAACCGACCGAATACGGTGATGATCCTTATACGATCACTCGCGATCTGATTGAGGATGGCCGCAATCAGCTTTTATTGCGCAAGCGGATTGATCTGAAATGCCCGGTCCGGCTGGTTCAGGGTATGCAGGACCCGGATGTGCCATGGCAGACAGCGATCCGCCTGACCGAGGCGCTGGTATCTGAGGATGTCCGCGTGGATTTGATCAAGACCGGCGATCATCGGCTTTCGAAGCCAGATCAGCTTGACGTGATCACCAAGCATATCGACGAAGTGATCGCAAAGACGGTAAGGTAAGTCGCCGTCTTTGCATCAATTTCGGGTACGGCAGACGATCAGGCCAGAACGACCTGATCGCCTTTTATTTTCACCGCAACCGGTTCAAGCGCATCGCCCGTGCACGGACCTGAAACGCATTCGCCATCCTCGATGCGAAAGCGTGCGCCATGAGTTGAACAGATGATTTCATCGCCAAAGTCGCTGATGAATTCATCCGGTTCCATATCCAACGGCACACCGATATGCGGGCAGCTGTTGATATAGCCAAAGACCTCGTCACCACTGCGGACAACGAAAATACCGGTACCACCGAGATTAAGACCCTTGGCACCAGTAGCATCGAGATCGCTGAGCGCACAAAGCACCGTGCCGGGCGCAGGCAAATCACTCATGGATCGACCCCGCCCATCTCGCAGATCGCCGCCCAAGACGCGTCATCAATCGGCATGACAGACAATCGTGATTGTTTGAGCAGGGCGAGATCGGCAAAGCGCGGATCAGCCTTGATATCGGCAAGGGTCACTGGCGTTTTCAACGGTTTGACCGTTTCGAAATCAACCTGAACAAACTTGCCCTTTTCGTCGGTCGGATCCGGGTAATATTCGCGCACCACTTTAACAATCCCGACAATGCGTTTTTCATTCACCGAGTGATAAAAGAACGCCTTGTCGCCGATTTTCATCGCGCGCAGGTTCTTCGCTGCCTGATGGTTACGCACACCATCCCAGCCTTCGACACCCTTCTTGACCTGATCGTCCCACGACCAGCTTCCCGGTTCGGTTTTGACCAGCCAATACGCCATGGATCAGAAGACCTTCTTGAACGGACGAATAACAACGGATTCGAACAGGCCAGCCTTGGAATAAGGATCATTGGCAGCAAATTCGCGCGCATCTTCGATGGCATCAAACTCGATGATAAAGACCGAGCCGTTCATGCCTTCCATGTCGGGATCAAGGGTCGGACCAGCTGCGACAATGCGATCAGCAAAACCGCCTTTGATATAGGCCAGATGGTCTTCGCGATTGGCCTTGCGCACATCAAGGTGGCCGGGCTTGTCAACACAACGGATGTAGAAATGCATGAACGGTTTCCTGCTTCTTTATGGGTTCAATATCCATAAATTGACAGAAGCCCCGCGCATTCTCAAGCCGAACTGCGCGGTCAACAACCACAAGGCCAGAATTTAATCGGCGTTTTCAAGCTCATCACGGAACGGGCGCTGCAACAGGGCATTGATCGTGCTACGCAGATCCGCATCGTGATTGGCGACCTGATCAACCGCCGCACAGATCGGCATTTCCACACCATATTTGCTGGCGACGGCGGTGATGGATGCCGCGGTATGCACGCCTTCGGTCACGGACCGGCGTTCGGCCAGAATGTCCTGTGCCTTGCGGCCTTCGCCCAGCGCAACACCAAAGGTGTAATTGCGTGATAACGTCCCGGTACAGGTCAGGGTCAAGTCACCAAGGCCGGCCAAGCCCAGCATGGTTTCAACCCGGCCACCCATGGCAACCGCCAGACGCGACATTTCGGCAATACCACGGGTAATCAGGGCTGCACGAGCGTTATCACCCAATTTCAGTCCGGCCACCACGCCACTGGCAATCGCCAGAACGTTCTTGATCGCACCAGCCACCTCAACACCAGCGACATCGGTACTGAAATAGGGACGGAATTCCGGCGTGCCGATCAACTCGACCAGGCGTTTACCCAGGGCACGATCTTCACAGGCCAGCGTGATTGCGGCTGGCAGGCCGATTGCAACCTCCTTGGCAAAAGTCGGCCCCGAAAGGACCGCCACCGGCACGTTTCCAAGGGTTTCAGAAACGACCTGTGCCATCAGCGCACCAGTTTCCTTTTCAATCCCCTTGCAGCAAATTACCGCCGGAAGCTGATCTGGCCAATGCGATGACAATTTGATCAGGGTTTCGCGCAAATGCTGCGCAGGTGTCACCAGCAAAACCGCATCAGAATCACGCAGGCCTTCGTAATGTGTGGTTGCGCGCAAGGCTCCCGGAAGCTCGACACCCGGCAGGTAAAGATCGTTCTCACCTTTGGTGTTGATCCGGTCGGCCAGTTCTTCGTTGCGCAAAATCAGTTCAACGTCTTCACCGGCCCGCACAGCCTGAACAGCCAGAGCCGTTCCCCAAGCACCGCCACCCACAACTGTAATGCGCTTTTTCATGATGTTTGTCCGGCAAAAATGAAGTTGTTTCGAGGATCGGCAAATACGTCAAACACGCTGGATGGGCCTTACGCCTTGACCCCGGCACCCGGGCGTTTGGGGGCCTCAGGATCCAGTGGCCAGCGCGGACGCGGCTTGAAATCAAGATCATCGCGCTCACCCAAACGAAACCGCTCCAGACCGGCCCATGCAATCATCGCTGCATTGTCGGTGCAAAGATGAAGCGGCGGTGCGACCAGTTCCATCCCGGCCTGATCGGTCAGTTCCACAAGACGCCCACGCAGATACTTGTTGGCCGCAACCCCACCGGCAAGCACCAGCGTTTTGCCACCGGGGTAATCGCGCATGAATTCAAACACGGCATTGCGCGCGCGATCAATCAGGGTATCACCCACCGCGCGCTGGAAAGATGCGGCAAGGTCGGCTTTGACCTCATCTGTTTGTTGTTCGACCGGAAAGCCATCAAGATAAGTCCGAACAGCTGTCTTTAGACCCGAGAAGGAGAAATCGCACCCCGGCCTTCCACGTAATGGGCGCGGCAAACCGAACCGGTTCGGATCACCCTTGGCGGCAATCTTTTCAAGCGCCGGACCACCGGGATAACCAAGCCCCATCATCTTGGCGGTTTTGTCAAACGCCTCGCCGACCGCGTCATCAATGGTGGTGCCGATGCGCTTGTATTTGCCAACACCCTCGACAATCAGGACCTGACAATGACCACCGGACACCAGCAACAGCAGATAGGGAAATGCGACGTCGTCGGTCAAACGCACAGTCAGCGCGTGACCTTCCAGATGATTGACGGCAAGGAACGGTTTTTGGGCGGCAAAGGCAATCGCCTTGGCCGTCATGGTACCAACCATCACGCCACCGATCAGCCCCGGCCCCCCGGTGCAGGCAACGGCATCAAGATCATCAAAATCAACACCGGCATCATCCATGGCCTCGGCCACCAGACGATCAAGATGTTCAAGGTGGGCACGTGCCGCAATTTCCGGCACCACCCCGCCATAGGGTCGATGATCGTCAAGCTGGGACAACACACGGTTTGCCAGAATTTCGCGCTTGTCGTTCACGACAGCAGCGGCCGTTTCATCACAGCTTGTTTCGATACCCAGAACGATCATGATCCTGATCCGTTTTACCAACTCTGCCGACACGGACGGCAATCGGAATCCTATTACAGGTGTGACGATGATGTAGCGGAAAGTTCCTGCGCTTTCCACCCCCGTGCAGCGCAAGTGCCATATGCAGTTATCGCGCTTCACCAAGGCAGCGAAGATTTTGAACCGCGACCTAAATCAATGCAGCCCAGTTTCGAGCGATTACAATAACCGAAAATTCAGCCTTTTGCCGGTGGTAATAGGCTGCCCGCAGACCTTGTTTTTAAACAGTTTTAAGACTAAGACTTCACTCATGACAGATACAGCAAAACTTCGCATCGGTACCCGCGGTTCGCCCCTCGCTTTGGCACAGGCGCATGAGGTCCGTGACAAACTGGCAAATGCCCATCCGGAACTTGCCGAAGAAGGCGCAATTGCCGTCACCGTGATCACCACAACCGGCGACAAGATCCTGGATCGTGCCTTGTCGGAAATCGGCGGCAAGGGACTGTTTACCAAGGAAATCGATGATGCCCTTCTGGGTGGCGAGATCGACCTTGCTGTTCACAGCATGAAGGATGTGCCAACTGTTCTGCCCGATGGCATGATCCTGCCAACCATTTTGCCACGCGAAGATGTTCGTGATGCATTTATTTCGCTGAAATATAAAAGCTTTGCCGAAATGCCCGCCGGGTCCGTGATCGGATCGGCCAGCCTTCGTCGTCAGGCCATGATCCTGAACAAATATCCCGACCTCAAGGTCGTGACATTCCGCGGGAATGTGCAAACCCGTTTGCGCAAACTCAGCGAAGAACAGGTTGATGCCACGCTTCTGGCAATGGCGGGCCTGAACCGTTTGGGGCAGCCTGACATCGCCACAGCCCCGATTTCAGAAGACGATATGTTGCCAGCGGTTGCGCAAGGCGCCATCGGCATTACCGTCCGCGAAGATGATGCACAGTGCAAAAACTGGCTTGCTGCACTTCATTGCGAAACCTCTGCCATTCGCGTGGCAGCAGAACGTGCAGCGCTTAAGGCACTTGATGGATCATGCCGCACCCCGATTGCAGCACTGGCCGAGTTTCAGGATGATGGCAGCCTGCGCCTGCGTGTATCGATTGTGCGCCCGGACGGCAGCGAACGCCTTGATACCGAGCGCATGATCGCCAAACCGGATATCGCAACAGCGATGGCGGCTGGCACGGACGCCGGTGAAGAACTCAAGCAACGTGGCGGACCGGACTTCATTTCCGCCTGATCTTGGTAACAGACTGGGACGCAGATGGGACCCTTGGTGCTAAATACCCGGCCCGATACCGACTCTGCCGACCTTTTGGCAGCACTTGATAAGCGCGGCTATCGTCACCTGTCGGCGCCAATGCTGAATATTACCTTTCCGGTGCCGACAAGCCCGCTTGATATCAAGAAATACCAAGCAGTAATTTTCACATCGGCGAACGGGGCCCGGGCATTTGCCAAACTGACCGGGGATCGGTCGCTTCCGGCCTATTGTGTTGGCGACGCGACAGCCAGAACGTGCGCCACATTTGGCTTTGATGATGTTTGTTCGGCAAATGGTGACATCAACGATCTGGCAGCGTTAATTCGCAAAAAAGTTGATCCCGCACATGGACCACTATTCCATCCAGCCGCGCGTAAAACGGCGGGTGATCTTGGCCAGATGCTTTTGGCTGATGGATATGACGTCGATCGGCAAACCGTTTATGAAGCACGCGAAAGCAATTCGTTCCCAGAAGACGTTTTAGAGGCGCTTCGCAATCATCATATTGAAGCTGTTTTATTTTTCTCTCCCCGCACTGCGGAAACCTTTGTTAAGCTGGTCCGCAGCTATAAGCTTGAGAGAGACTTTTCCGGAACAAGCGCGATTTGCCTAAGTCCGGCGGTGCAATCGAAGATATCCGATCTTACATGGTATAGAACACGCGTTGCATCACAACCGACACAAGAATACCTTCTTTCCGAGCTAGGGTCCCTGTCGTAATGGCTTCCTGCGCCTGACGCCGTCTTGGGAATAACCGCAAACTGCAATGGTCTGATCGTGAAAACACCAGAAACGCCAAAAACCAATGCTTCCGCAAAATCGGCCGACACCAAAGAGTCGTCCGACACCATTTCCGTAGATAGCAAAGGCAATGCGAAATCGTCGGCCAAAGCGGCCGATACCGGCACAAATGCCAAATCCAGCGTGCCAAACTCAGGTACGGTCAAATCTGGTGACACCACCGCGAAAAAGGACGGCAGCCCTGCGGACAAAACCGCAAGCAGCACAACTACCGCAGCAACTGGCACGTCAAAATCCGACACCAAACCCGGTGACGATAAAAAGTCATCGGCAGCGAAATCGAGCGCGCCCGCAAAACAGAAAAGCGGCGGTGGCAAAGCGCTGTTTTTGTTTGTGATCATTATCGTCGGTGCCCTGGCAGCAGGCTGGCTGACACGCGCAATCTGGTGGCGCGATGCAGAACCGGTTCTGACCCAGTATGTACCAAGCGACATTCTTGCCGAAATCGCACCTGAGGGCTACGGCCCGGATGCGACCAATGGCAGCGAGATTACAGTCAACAACACCCCGTCAGACAATGGTTCATCTGATGGTACAACGCCTCCGGCCCCCAACGAAGATGCCGCCATGGCCGAAAAGGATGACGGCGTGTTGGCGACCGAGGGGATGCTTCCGACTGTTACGGATGAAAGCGCCTCGACCGCGAACTCCCAGCCCATCCCGGATGGATCTGTTGTCATTGATCCGGACCTGACCGAACGCCTGTCGCGTTTGGAAGGGACGATTGATGCTCTGCGCGAACGTCTGAACAACGAACGCGGCGATACGCTGAACAACACGGTTGCACGTCGCATGGCAGAGATCGAAACCCGTACCGCCCCGATTGAGGAGCTGGCACGGGTCGAAAGCGAACTGGCTGGTGTTGCCAATGAAATGCGCGAGCTGTCTGCCCGCCTGTCGACCATGGAGGAAGAAATCCGCGCGACCAGCGGCCTGCGGGTTGAAAGCCGCGGTCAGGCCATTGCCATGGCCGTGACCATTCTGCGTGATGCCCTTCAGCGTGGCGGCCCGTTTGTCATTGCGCTGAACCAGCTTGAACGTAGTGCAGGCGATGACGCAGTCATTGCAGAACAGATCGCAACCCTGAAACCGTTGGCAGATCAAGGTGCACCGACCCTTGAAAAACTGCGTCAGTCTTTCCCGGTGATGGCACAGGAAGCAGTTGCGGCCGCCACCGATGATCATTCGGGCAGTGTCCTTGATGCAACTTGGGCGAACATCAAAAAGCTGGTCCCGATCCGGCGTGTTGATGCCGCAGGCGAAGAGTCGCTTGAAGGTCGTCTGGTTCTGGCGGAAAACGCGTTGGCGCAGGATGATCTTGATGCCGCTGTTGCCGCCCTTCAGGGTATAGAAGGCGATCACGCTGCGGCCGCGGTAAGTGACTGGCTTGAGGCTGCCGAAAACCGTCAGACCCTTAATCAGGCAATTGCGACTCTGAGTTCACACGTGATTACCATTCTGACCAGTACCAGTTCGGAGGGCAGTCAATGATCCGCCTTCTGATATTTATCCTTATTACGGCAGCACTGGTTTTCTGCACCGTCTGGTTTGCCGATAATCCGGGCCGCATGACGATTGTCTGGCTAGGATATCGCTTTGATGGATCGATCGGCATGGTCGCGCTGGGCCTTTTGGCGCTAACCGCCGTGCTCGTCCTGCTGTGGCGCGGGTGGACAATCATTGCCAATTCGCCGGGCTGGCTTGGCCGTCTGCTGGGCAGCCGCCGCCGCAAGAAAGGCCAGCAAGCCCTGACCATGGGATTGCTGGAACTGGCGTCAGGAGACGTGCGCCAGGCGCTGAAACATACCCGTGCGGTCGACCGGTATCTTGAAGACGATACCCTGACCCGGCTTTTGACAGCACAGGCGGCAGAATTGGACGGCAATAATGACGCCGCCAAGCGCCAGTTTGAAGCCATGCTGGAAAAACCCGACTCCGCATTCTTTGGGCTGAGGGGCCTTTTGCAATTGGCGTTGAAGTCCAATGACCGCGAAGCCGCCCTTGATTATGCCGAACGGGCACACCGTCTGCGTCCACGCAATCCGGCGGTCATCGTTACACTGTTTGACTTGCTGCTGACCTCAAGACGCTGGGACCGGGCGCTTAGCCTGTTGGTTGATGCAGAAAAGGCCGCCGTCTTTAGCGAAAACGAACTGACACATCGCCGGGCGCTTTTGATCACGGCCAAGGCAGAAGACGCGATTGCCGAGGGCGAAAACGCAGAAGCCACCAAGCTTTTGCGCAAGGCGCTGAATTCTGCACCCGATTTCACCGGTGCGGCTGTGCTTCTGGCCGGGCTCTATCGTGATCTGAAACAGGATAGCAAGGCACGCGACGTTGTGATGCAAAGCTGGCGCACAGCCCCGTCGGCGGCATTGGGTGCGATTTTCCGTGAAACGCTGACCGGCGATCCGTTGGCAAAAGTCAAAGCGGTCGAAAAACTCGTCGCGACCAACCCCGGTCATGTCGAAAGCCAGATTGTTCTGGCCGAAGCAGCGCTTGAAGCCGATCTTTGGGGTATTGCGCGCGGCAACCTTGAAAAGGCCAAGGCCACCAAGGCCGAAGCCCGGCATTACCGGCTGTTGGCCGATCTTGAATTGCGTGAAAATCAGGATGGCGCGAAGGCCCGTGAGTTGCTGATCAAGGCAAGCCACGCCAACCCGGATCCGGATTGGCGTTGCGGGGCCTGTGGAGCCGAAACTGACCGCTGGGTTGTTTCCTGCCCGTCCTGTCATTCGTTTGGCAGTGTCGACTGGCGCGCACCGCTTCGTGTTCATCAAGATGACGCCGCCAAGGAAACCGCAAAACCGGAAACCGCAAAACCATCTGCGATTACACAAACTGGCGTCCTGATTGATCAGGATACAGACTCGGATGACGCCAAAGATGGCAAGGCAACCGTCCAAGCCTGATGTTTCGTTCTGATGCTATCAACACAAAACCCCGCAGGGCATCCCTGCGGGGTTTTGCTTTTAAAGTCCGAAACGCCTAGTGGCGGAAATGACGCATGCCGGTAAAGACCATGGCAATGTCATTTTCATCGGCTGCGGCGATGACTTCTTCGTCACGCATAGAACCACCTGGCTGGATCACAGCGGTCGCACCCGCCTTGACGGCTGCCAGAAGGCCGTCGGCAAACGGGAAGAACGCATCAGACGACACGACTGAGCCCTGGGTGCGCAGATCGCTCTCTCCAGCATTCTTTCCAGCTTCTTCGGCTTTCCACGCGGCAATGCGCGAGCTGTCGACACGGCTCATCTGACCAGCACCGATACCGACGGTCTTGCCGTCTTTGACATAGACAATGGCGTTTGATTTGACGTGCTTGCCAACGCGGAAGGCAAACAGAAGGTCATCAAGCTCTGCCTCGGACGGCTTGCGCTTGGTCACGACCTTAAGCTCTTCGCGTTTCACACGACCAGCATCGCGGTTCTGAAGCAGGTAACCGCCTGCCAGCGAACGCAGGGTCATGTCTTCACCTTCCGGATCGGCCATGCCACCGGTGACCAGAAGACGCAGGTTTTTCTTCGCTGCCAGAACTTCCTTGGCCGCGTCATCTGCATCCGGGCAAATCACGACTTCGGCAAACAGTTTGGCGATTTCTTCGGCCGTCTGTTTATCAAGCGTACGGTTGACAGCGATGATGCCACCAAAGGCCGATACCGGATCACAGGACAGTGCCTTGTGATAGGCATCAATCAGGCTATCACCCTCGGCAACGCCGCACGGGTTGGCATGCTTGATGATCGCAACAGCCGGCTTTTCATCGAACTCGGATACCAGTTCGAACGCGGCGTCGGTGTCGTTCAGGTTGTTAAACGACAGTTCCTTGCCCTGCAGCTGGGTCGCGGTGGCCACACCCGGGCGGTTTTTGCCGTTGGTATAGAACGCAGCCTGCTGATGCGGGTTTTCACCGTAACGCAGCGTCTGTTTCAGTTCGGCAGAAACATTCAGGCGCTGCGGGAAGGTTTCACCAAGTTCACCAGCAAACCAGCTGGAAATTGCCGAGTCATAAGCACCGGTGCGGGCGAACGCCTTGGCGGCGAGAACGCGGCGGGTTTCAGCAGTGGTGGCACCTTGATTGCCCTTCATCTCGGCAACGACGCGGTCATAATCAGACGGATCAACAACCACAGTCACGGACTCGTGGTTCTTGGCCGCAGAGCGGATCATGCTTGGGCCACCGATATCGATATTTTCGATGCAGGTGTCGAAATCGGCACCCTTTGCAACGGTTTCCTCAAACGGATACAGGTTCACACAAACCAGATCAATCGGGGAAATGTCGTTATCTTCCATGGCCTGCATATGGCTGGAAAGAGAACGGCGGCCCAGAAGGCCACCGTGAATCTTCGGATGAAGAGTCTTGACACGACCGTCCATGATTTCGGGAAAACCGGTGTGATCGGCAACTTCCTTGACCGGCACGCTAGCAGCTTCGATCGCCTTGGCAGAGCCACCGGTTGACAGGATTTCAACGCCCTGTGCGTGGAGGGATTTGGCAAATTCGACCAGACCGGTCTTGTCGGAAACGGAAATAAGCGCGCGCGCAATACGAGCAGTCATTGGGTTCGCTTTCATGCATCAATGTGATGAAGGTTGCGGACCCATTGATGATATATCGGCCCACAAAATCAGGAATGCGCATGGCTGCTCGTGCATGCGAAATGAAAGTGTGCGGGCAAACCGGCCTTTATAAGGGATCGGAAAAAGGTTTATCCAATCCGGGCCGACACATGATCAATGAGTCCGAACCATGTTTCGCGCGGAGCTTTAGCATGTGCGACGCAAAATGTGGACCCCGAATTCTTGCATGGCGGCTTTTAACAATCAGGCCAGCAAACCTTGTCGTCCAGCAAAAAACGGGACGGCATCGCTGCCGCCCCGTTCCGATTTTACCAAGTGTCGGATCAGGCAACGTTTTTACGCACGCCCAGTGTTTTGAGCGCATCAGCAAGTGAGGCGTGCTCAAGCCCGGCATAAAGCGCAAGTTCGTCACGAACCGGCGCACCAAGGCATTGCTCGAACACATCCTGGTTGGATTGTTCGGAATAGTTTTTCTGCTCGTCACTACCAAGATTCGATTGGAAAATCCCTGCAGCACTGACCGGCAGGAAGTCCTCGTAGATGATCGGATCGGCGCGCAGATAGCCCTGATCGACCAGTTCATTGATCGCAGTTACCGGATCAAGATCGCCTTTCTTGGCCGCATTCAGACCAGCCTTGGTCGGGCTATAGCGGAAGAAGGCCAGCTTTTCGACGCGCAAGGTCTCATAATCATCCGGGAAAGCGCGGAAACGCTCTGCCAGTTCTGTTTCGTAATCACGTGCGTTGGATCCACCGGCATTGATCTGCACCGCATGACGGGTCGCGGCCAAGAGCGTGTCATAAAGCTTGCGACCCTCGGCGGTCAGGGCAATCCCGCGCTGCTCGATTTCGCCAAAGCGGGCGGTATGGGTGCCAACCGTTTCATCACGACGACCACCGATAAAGTTCACCCGTTCTTCAAGCGCCTTGAAGCTGGTCTGGCGCAGCAGGATCGGGCAAGACCGTGCGGGCGGGCCTTCGACAATTGCCTTTGGCGTGATGCCGCGTTTGGGCATGTCTTGCTGCACCGCATCGATATCCAGGGTGCGCGGCGTCAGGTGATTGATATGCGGCCCCTTGAAGCAGACCACATCGGCAATCAGGCGATGGGCGTCATGAAGCTTCTGGTAGGTTTCAAGCGTGACGGTCGCATCGCTATGCCAACGGAAAGTTTCCAGTGCCTCGGCAACGAACTGTTCGGCCTGTATACGGGTCAGGCCGCCGTTTTTCTCTGCCAGATAAATCAGCTTAGTGGCATCCGCGGTAAAGATGTTGCGCTTGGCAAGGATGCTTTCGGCTTGATGACGCAAATCCTCGTCCTCGATCAATTCAAGACGCAGGAGCGAGGTAAAGACACGGAACGGATTGCGTTTAAGCGCTTCCTCGTCTATCGGGCGGAAGGCCGTTGAATGTACCGGCACACCGGCAACAGACAGATCATAATAGCCCACCGGATGCATGCCCATGACCGCAAACAGGCGGCGCATATTAAAAAGCTCTTCTGGTTTGCCGAGCCGGATCGCGCCGTGGCGTTCAAGGTCGATACGCTCAAGCTCGCCATTATATTCAAGGCTGTCGGCAAGTTTGGGATTGGCTTCCAGTTTGTTCTGATTGATCTCGTAAACCAGCTCCATCAGGGTGCCGTATTGTGGCACTTCACTGCGATACATGTCGGACATCGCGCTTGAAAACATCGAACGGATTTCATCGGGATGGACAAAGGCGTCTGTCGACATGGGGCCTCCAAAAGACGGAATCACATTGAACCTGTGGAATGGCCTTACTCGGCAAAATCATTCCCATTCATCATCAGGATGGCAAAATATGATCCGGTTTCGGGCATGACAAACGACAATTTGGCACGAATTCATTCCATCAAAGAATGAACGTGCAGATCATTGAAACAACAATTGGAAATGCAGTGAGAAGCAGCTTTTAAGAGGCTGCCTCGGTTTCACTGCCGTTGCTACCTGCAAAGATCGACTTCACACCGATCTCGGGCGGCTGGAATTCCGGCACCAATTGGCTGATCAGCTCCAGCGTTTTGGAAGTGTTGCGGTTGGTGGCACTGTCTTCCAAAGCATCAAAGACCTGCTTGATCAGGCCATAATCCACCACACGCGGGGCAGCCAAAAGCACCCCATCGGTCTCGGTCTGGACAGGCGGTTCGGAATCGTGGAAAAGCTCTTCATAAAGCTTCTCACCCGGGCGCAAACCGGTGACCTTGATTTCCACGTCCTTGTCCGGCTGTAAGCCAGACAGCAGGATCATCTGTCGCGCCAGATCGATGATTTTGACCGGGCGGCCCATATCAAGGACGAAGATCTTCCCGCCCTCGGTCACCCCGTGGCGCCCAAGTTCAGCTGATTGCAAAACAAGTTCCACCGCCTCGGCAATGGTCATGAAGTATCGGGTGATGCCTTCATGCGTGACAGTCAGCGGCCCACCCGCCTCAAGCTGGCGCTTGAACAGGGGCACCACAGACCCGGTAGAACCCAGAACGTTGCCAAAGCGCACGGTGACAAACCGGGTCGACCCGCGCTGATCAAGCGGCAGGGTCTCCAGCGCCTGACAATAACATTCCGCCAGCCGCTTTGATGCGCCCATGACATTGGCGGGGTTCACCGCCTTGTCGGTTGAAATCAGAACCATTGTGCCCACACCGGCGGCACGACAGGCCTCAGCCACATTACGCGTGCCCAGCGTGTTGGTCAGAATGCCTTCATTGGGGTTGTGTTCGACCAGCGGCACATGCTTGTAAGCCGCCGCATGGAACACTATTTCGGGCTTGTAGAGATCAAAAACCTGACCGATGCGGGTTTGATCGCGGACATCCCCTAGGATGCTCTCACGCGGCAAATCCGGATATTTTTCCGCCATTTCCATATCGATGGCGTAAAGCTGGAATTCCCCGGCATCCAATAAGGTCAGGCTGTCCGGGCCATAAGATGCGATCTGACGCACCAGTTCCGAACCAATTGATCCGCCGGCACCAGTCACCAATACCCGCTTACCAGCAATCATTTCTCGCACACGATCGCGATCCAGTCGCGCCTGCGGGCGACCGAGCAAATCTTCAATCGCCACCGGGCGGATTTGCAGCGGATCGGCCAAGCCTTCACGCAGATCGCCCAGCTTGGGCAAACGGGCCAGGGTCATGCCATAGCGATCAGCAATCTCGACCCACTTGGCATTGTCTTCATGACGCAGTGCATCACCACTCAGCACCAATCGGCGCGGCAAGCCATGCCTGCCCTTTTGTAATTTCTGAATGACATCTTCAAGCTGATCGACAGTCGCCAGAACGTCAACACCATGCATGTTGCGACCAACCCGGCCCTGAGTCAGCGAAACGATACCAATGACCTTGAACGGAGTATTAGCAGATCGTTCGGTTTCACGGATGAAGGCTTCTGCCTCATCGCCCGCGCCGATCAACAAGACCGAAACACGTGCTGTTCCCTGACGCACCAGTGCGCGTGCGGTCGATTTGTCCTTGGTAATCCGATAGGTCAGGCGTGCCCCGCCAAGCAAGGCCATCAGAAGGAACCACTGAATGATTGGCGCCGAACGTGGCATCCAGTCCAGACGTGTGGTCAGAAACAGAACAATAAAAAGAACCGCGACAGCAACCGATACGGCCTTGGCAATACGGATCACATCGTTGAGCGATGCATAGCGCCAAATGCCACGATACAGACCGAAATACCAGAAGGACACGGCTGCGATCAGCGTGAAAATGCCAGACGAAAACAGAATATTTTGCGTCGCATAGTAGACCACACCGTCCCCCACCCGAAGATAGAGCGCCAACGGGAAGGAAAGTGCCGCCATGATGATGTCATGGACAAAGGCAATATGGCTTCGCTGAAATAATCGCAGCATGCGGTCCCTTACCGGCAGATTTCTGTTTTTATAAGGATATACCCGCTTGGCGACAGACGGATAAGGGTTTCTTTTCGCGCTCTGCTCACATCAAGTCAAGCAATGCACGTAATAGTCTGATCGATCAGGTGCCGGGTGTTTCGCGAACCGGCATTCTCACCATCATACCGACAAGCCCCAACACAACGATCAGTGCTGCAATCACCCGCATCCAGTCCGGCGTATCACTTTGGGCAAAGCAAACAGCAATCAGAATAAGGTTGCTGGCAAGGATCATGATCGACACCCGGGCATGCGAAAACCCACGCTGGGTGGCTTTCTGATAGAAATGTTCGCGATGCGCTTGCCAGATTTTCTCGCGCCGCAAGGCGCGTTTGATCAGGGTAAATGTTGCATCAAACAGATAATAGGATGGCAAGATCAGTGCGATGGCCCATGCCCCTTCGGAGGCGACCTTTAACAACAGCCATCCCAGAATAAAGCCAAGCGGGATTGATCCGACATCTCCGAGAAACAGCTTCGCCGGATGCCAGTTCCAGATCAGGAACCCGATCATGATCGCAAGAATGCCAAGCCCGATATAGCCAAGCCCGATGAATTGCGGCAACGGCACAAAAAGCGCGAGCACAAAAATCCCAAGGCCGATTGACCCGGCCTCGACCCCGGTAATCCCGTCAATCCCGTCCATGAAATTGAACAGATTAATGAACCACACCCAAGCCAACACCACCAACACGTGATCCAGCCAGATCGGCACCAGTCCACCCAGAACCGGCTTATCAAGGGCCAATATGCCAATGATCACCGCAATAAATTGCACAGCAAAACGCTTGGCCGCGGAGAGGTCATGACGATCATCAAGCCAACTGAGCAACGCGAGCCCGGCACAGGCCCCCAGCATCAGCCATTCACCAATAGCCGAAACACCGGTAAAGGCAAAAACGACCGCAACCAGCACAATCAAAAGCGGCGTCACCGCAAGCCCGCCGCCACGCGGGGTCGGTACAGCGTGACTGGAACGGTGATTTGGCATATCAAGGATCGCCTTGCGCCGCAGATAGTTCAGAACCACCCACGTCAGCAACATCGAGCCGATCAGAAAGATGCTTGCAAAGGTCGCAAGTCCGGCAAAAGTCATCGTTGGATCGCCCTTGTCCCTGTCCCCATCAGATTGATCCGTCTGGATTAGCCGGACCCATTCCCTATCGCAAGGCTTTTCACCCTGCCCCGCACCATCCTGCCACCATTCCCGACACAGCCGCACAGAGCAGCCATGCCACGCAAAACCATGGTTGATGCTTTACAGTTTGCCATGCTGCGCTTAACTACAGCACATAAACTAAAACCGGAGATATCCCTTTGGCAGAACGTCGTTCCCGTCCATCCCAGCGCAATGCCCCCCGCAAACAGGCGGTTGAGGCACCCGATCCGCGTATGCTTGCGCTTAAAACCCTGCAGGAATTGCGCGGCGGTGAAGTGACGTTGGACGAACTTCTGTCAAAGCATGGCTATGGCCTGCCGTCGCTTGATCGCAATTTCCTGCGTCAATTGCTTGGCACCACGCTGCGCCATCTGGGCGAAATTGATGCCGTACTTGCCCCGCGTTATCAACCACCACAGGACCGGGTCGCAGCACGCTTGACCAACATCCTGCGGCTTGGTGTAGCGCAGCTGTTCTTTATGGATACGCCTGACTACGGTGCGGTCGACAGTACGGTCAATCTGGCGCGTGATGCGGGTTTGCATAAATACACCAAACTGATCAATGCCATTCTGCGTGGCTTGCAGCGTGATGGCTTTGAATGGCCGGAAGGCGTTGAGGACTGGCAGCTCAACATCCCGGCATGGCTGCGCGGATCCTGGAAAAAGGCCTATGGCGCCGAGATCGCCCAAGGCATTGCCGAAGCAAGCCTTGGCCACGCGATGCTGGATCTGTCGATCAAGGATCGCAGCCAGACCGCCGAGTGGGCCGAAAAGATGGATGGCATTGTCCTGCCGACCGGATCGGTGCGACTTGAACCGGGTCGCCGTATCCGTGATCTTCCGGGTTACAAGGATGGCGACTGGTGGGTGCAGGACGCAGCAGCAGCCATTCCGGCAACGCTGTTTTCGGCTTACAAGGACAAAACCATCTATGACCTGTGCGCGGCACCGGGTGGCAAGACCATGCAGCTTGCATCCCTTGGTGCGAGTGCAATTGCGGTCGATAAATCCGAAGGTCGCCTGAAACGCGTGTTTGAAAACCTAGAGCGTGTATCGCTTGGTGCGGCTGTCGTAACCGGCGATGCCACCGATCTTGCGCCTGATACGCCGCGCGCCGATGCGGTTCTTTTGGACGCACCCTGTTCAGCCACAGGCACCATTCGCCGCCATCCGGACATTCTGCTGCGTCAGAATGACAAGCTGATGCAATCGCTTCTGCCGATTCAGACCAAGCTGCTTAATCAGGCGGACAAGCTTTTGAATGTCGGTGGCGAGCTGATCTATTGCACCTGTTCGCTGCAACCCGAAGAAGGTGAATATCAGGTCAAATCGTTCCTGGCGGATCATCCGAACTATGAACGCAAAGCCATCACCGCCGACGAACTGGGTGGCTGGGATGAGGCAATCAACGATGCGGGTGAATTGCGCATTCTGCCCATTCACATGGCCGATTTTGGCGGCATGGATGGCTTTTTCTGTGCGCGACTTGTCAAAAAATCCTGATTTCCGGACAGAAGACTCGGGTTTGGCGCACACAGAGCTGCCATGAGTCCCATTCGGGTGACATGTGGGGTAATCTGGGGTATGAGAAGCCCGAATTTCCCGTATCCCATATCGCTTCAGGACCTGTGACGCATGACCACGTCAAATATTAAAATCGCACCTTCGATCCTTTCGGCTGATTTCGCCCAGCTTGGCGTTGACGTCCGCGCTGTTGACGAAGCCGGTGCTGACTATATCCATATCGATGTGATGGATGGCCACTATGTACCGAACATCACAATTGGCCCGGACGTGGTCAAGGCTCTGCGCCCGCACAGCGACAAGGTCTTTGACGTGCATCTGATGATCGCGCCGGTCGATCCTTATATCGAGGCATTTGCCAATGCCGGTTCTGACATCATCACCATCCACGCCGAGGCCGGCCCGCACCTGCATCGCTCGCTTCAGTTGATCAAGTCACTGGGCAAGAAAGCCGGTGTCTCGCTCAACCCGTCGACCCCGGAAAGTGTCATTGAGTATGTCATGGACATGGTTGATCTGGTTCTGGTCATGACCGTGAACCCGGGCTTTGGTGGCCAGAAATTCATCCCGAGCCAGCTTGAGAAAATCAAACGCATCCGCAAGATGATTGATGCCACCGGCCGTGATATCGACCTTGAAGTCGATGGTGGCGTAAACCCGGAAATCGCCCCACAGGTAATCAAAGCCGGTGCGAACGTCCTGGTGGCTGGTTCCGCCACCTTCAAGGGTGGCCCGTCTGAATATGCCAACAACATCAAGGCCATCCGCAGCGCGTAACGCGCTGCCTTGCTGATCGCAAAAACAAAAAAGGCCGGGGCACAATGCTCCGGCCTTTTTCGTATCTGCTTTAAGCGCGCTCAGATCAGAAATCGATGCAGCGGCCCTTGTTTTCCCAATCGCCAAAACGGGTCGGCTCAGGGCCCTTGGGACCACCAATCTCGCGGGCCTTGGCGGCAGCTTCGTTGGCGGCCTTGGCTTCGGCAAGCGCATTGATCGCGTCCTGAGAAAGTTGTGGAGCGGCTTCTGCCCCCGCAATCTCGTCAGATGCCGTATTTGTTTCGGGCTGCGGCTCTGCCTTTTCCTTGGGAACTTCGTGGATGACGGTTTCGCGGAATTTTCCAGCCATCTTTCCTTATCCTGCAATGCTTCTGAGTTTGGAGTTTAGTGCAGCCAGTCTGTTCTGCACACCATACGGAAGCAATTTCACGATAGACTTCCGGAGCTTGAAGATCGGAGGTGCAATATCCGGAATTTTAGCATTCGCATCGACCTTGGTTGCCTTGATGGCTTCCGGCAATTTGTTAGCAACTGTCTGCTTCACATATAGAACGATGTTGTAGCGATACCAAAATGAAACATCGTGAAAGCCCTTCAATTTCGGGCGGATACAATCATATGCTTCATAGCCTTCGTCACGGAAGAACGAGCGCCACTCGTCATACTCCCGCTCGTTCATATGAAATTCCCCTCCCTGCCCAGGGGGAGCGGCCGAGAAAATCACAACATCGGAGTGGCGGGTCAGGGATTGCACGAATTGGCGAGAGCTCTCAGGGCTGAGATGCTCAGCAACCTCCAGACTGCACGCCACATCGAAACGGCGCCCAAGATCAACTGCTTCATCCAGATTGCGTGCAAAAAACGCCTCTTTGGAAATGTGAAGAGCCTCAGTATTGACGTAATCACCATCAACACCGACAACATCTTCAACACCATTTAGTAACCAGCATTTCAGCCAAACGCCCTCAGCACAGCCAAAATCGGCAACACTTTTACAAAACGGCAGAAGTTCTCTGAAAACCGGAACAACCTTTTGTGCTGATTTCCATGAGATCCCTGATGTATAGGCGAAGAAATCATCGTCATATACGTTTTTGTAGTTCTCGGTGCCCGACATTAACTGTTCACCTTATTTTTGGCGTTAGTGCAAAGCACAGGAATAGCGCCCCGATGCAAAATCGGCAAGCTTCAAGCTGATCAGTACGACATGCGCAAACCCACATGATTTCAGGCCTTTGGAATCAAACAGTGGATGCGGACAAAAATTTGGGAAAAACAGACTCTTTCCCGGCGCGCCCAAAGCCGCTATTCCAAGCGTACGAGCAAAACAAGGAGAAACCATGCGTCCAATTCCCCAGCGTATCGCCGAAGAACTTTCGGTCCGTCCGGAACAGGTCATTGCCACCATCGAGATGCTTAATGAAGGCTCCACCGTTCCGTTCATCGCCCGTTACCGTAAAGAAAAAACCGGCGGGCTTGATGACACCCAACTTCGTACGCTGGAAGAACGCCTGCGCTATCTGACCGAGCTTGAAGAACGCCGCGCATCCGTGCTTGAGAGCATCCGCGAACAGGAAAAGCTGACGCCGGAACTTGAGGCCGCAATCAACGAGGCAGACACCAAGACTCGCCTTGAAGATCTTTACCTGCCTTACAAGAAAAAGCGCCGCACCAAGGCCCAGATTGCCCGCGAAGCTGGGTTGGAGCCGCTGGCCGATAGCCTGTTTAACGACCCGACGCTTGATCCGGAAACCGAAGCCGCCAAATTCGTTGATGCCGAAAAAGGCGTTGAGGACACCAAGGCTGCCCTTGATGGTGCGCGCCAGATCCTGATGGAACGCTTTGCCGAAGATGCCGACCTTGTCGCCAAGCTGCGTGACCACTTGTGGAATGAAGGTGAAATCACCGCATCGGTGATCGAGGGCAAACAGGCAGAAGGTGCCAAGTTCTCGGACTATTTCGAGCATTCCGAAAAAATCAAAACCTGCCCCTCACACCGTGCGCTGGCCCTTTTCCGGGGTCGCAACGAGGATATCCTTCAGCTTAAACTGACCCTTGGCAAAGAAGACGAAGACCGTCCGCGCAGCCAGCCGGGTCGGGCCGAGGTGATGATTGCCGCCCATGTCGGTATTGCCGACAAGGGACGGGCAGCGGATAAATGGCTGATGGATACCGTGCGCTGGACCTGGCGCGTCAAACTGTCTTTGTCGATTGAGCTTGATCTGTTTGGCACCCTTCGTGACTCCGCCGAGGAAGGTGCGATCAAGGTCTTTGCCGACAACCTGAAAGACCTGTTGCTGGCGGCCCCTGCGGGGCAAAAAGCGACCATGGGTCTTGATCCGGGTGTACGTACCGGGGTCAAGGTCGCGGTGGTTGATGCCACCGGAAAGCTGGTCGATACCGCAACGGTTTATCCCTTCCAGCCGCGCAATGACGTCGAAGGCGCGATCAACACCATGGCCGCGCTTGCGGCCCGCCATCAGATCGAACTGATCGCGATTGGCAACGGGACGTTTTCACGTGAAACCGACGAACTTGCCGGTCAGATGCTTAAACGCTTCCCGGCGCTTAAGGCGACCAAGGTGATCGTCAACGAAGCCGGTGCGTCTGTTTATTCCGCATCGCAGTTCGCAGCCGAAGAATTCCCCGATCTTGATGTGTCGCTCCGTGGGGCGGCATCAATTGCGCGCCGCCTGCAAGACCCGCTGGCAGAACTGGTGAAGATCGAACCGAAATCCATCGGTGTCGGACAGTACCAGCATGATGTATCGGAAACCAAACTGGCCCGGTCGCTTGATGCCGTGGTTGAGGATTGCGTGAACGGTGTTGGGGTTGACCTTAACACCGCCTCCATCCCGCTTTTGACCCGTGTGGCAGGCCTGACCGAGACGCTGGCGCGCAATATCGTTGGGTATCGCGACTCCAACGGGGCGTTCCAGTCCCGTGCGGATCTTAAAAAGGTCGAGCGTCTTGGACCAAAGGCGTTCGAGCAATGCGCGGGCTTCTTGCGTATTCGCGGTGCCAACAATCCTCTTGATGCATCGGCCGTGCACCCGGAAGCCTATCCGCTGGTCGAAAAAATCAGCGCCAAGGCCGCCAAGCCGTTGGCAGAACTGATCGGCGATTCGGCCTTTATCAAGACACTCCGCCCCGAAGATTTCGCCGATGACACATTTGGTGTCCCGACCATCCGCGACATCATCGCCGAGCTCGATAAGCCCGGCCGTGACCCGCGCCCGGAATTCAAGACCGCCAAATTCACCGAAGGTGTGAATGAGATCAAGGATCTGCGCACCGGCATGAAGCTTGAAGGCACGGTCACCAACGTCACCAACTTTGGGGCGTTCGTTGATATCGGCGTGCATCAGGATGGCCTGGTTCATATTTCCCAGCTTGCTGACAAGTTCGTCGAAGATCCCCGTCAGGTGGTCAAGGCCGGTCAAATCGTTTCCGTTACCGTGATGGAAGTCGACGCACCGCGCAAACGTATCGGCCTTTCGATGAAATCCGCACCGGATTACGAAGCCACGCGTGAAAAGCGTGCCGAAAATCACGGCGATGCACCGCGCGGCAACCGTCCGCAGCATTCATCAGGCCCGCGCCATCAGGGCGGCCAAGGTCGTGGCAATGCCGGTGGTAACGCTGGCGGCGATGGCGGTGCGATGGCTGCCGCACTCAAGGCCGCGATGGAACGTCGCAAGTAACCTATCGCAAAAAGGCTTCGAAACGGCGGGATGGCATATACCATTCCGCCGTTTTTCTTTTGCCCAATCATGCCGATCGGATGAATTGACAGAAGACAGTTTAAAACCCATGTTGAGCACTCACCAAGGGGAGCCCCGACAAGGGGGCTGAGAAACTGCCGCGCAGTGACCCTTTGAACCTGATCCAGTTCATACTGGCGTAGGGACGGTGCGAACGCGGATTACGACGTTCTCCATCATTCCGACTTCGAACTGGGTCTCCATACGCAAAGTTTCTGCATTGGAGCCTCGACATGACGACCGAAATTTCCCGGACCGCGACTGATCTTTTTGAACGCATGCGTGCGACCAATCCGTTGGTCCAGTGCATCACCAACTATGTTGCGATGAACTATGCCGCCAATGTTTTACTGGCCGCTGGCGCCTCACCAGCGATGGTTCACACACCAGAAGAATCCGGTGAATTTGCCGCGATTGCCGGTGCGCTGACGGTCAATATCGGCACCCTTTCGCCCAACTGGGTCGAAGGCATGATTGCCGCGGCCAAGTCGGCCAATGCTGCGGGCAAACCTTGGGTGCTTGATCCAGTGGCGCATTTTGCCACCGGGTATCGCCGCGATGCCGTGGCAGCGCTTTTGAAATTCAAACCCACCGTCATTCGCGGCAACGCATCGGAAATCATTGCGCTTGGTGGCGGTCAAAGTGCCGGTCAGGGTGTTGATAGCGGCGATCCGGTCGAACAGGCCGAAGAGGCCGCACGCGGCCTTGCCATCGCACAAGGTGCCATTGTTGCCGTTACAGGCGAGGTTGATTTTGTCACCGATGGCAAACGATCCGTGCGCATTGCCGGTGGATCGGACCTGATGCCGAAAGTCACCGCCACAGGCTGTTCGCTGACGGCGCTTGTTGGCGGCTATCTTGCGGTTGCACCGGATCAGGCGTTTGAAGCCACCGTTGCCGCCCTTGGCAATTTTGCCGTGGCGGGCGAAATCGCCGCCAATACGGCAAACGGCCCGGCATCCTTCATGACAGCCTTTATCGATGGCCTGCATCGCCTTGATGCCACGACTTATGCCAAGAACCTTCGGATCAATGTTCTATGAAGTCGTTTGATCTGTCGCTTTATCTCGTGCTTGATCCCGATCTGTGTCGCGACCATTCGATGGTGGAAACCACGATGGCCGCGATTGCAGGCGGTGCCACCCTCATTCAGCTGCGCGATAAAAAGGCCGGGACCGAGGGCCTCATTCGCGTTGGTCGGGAATTGATGAAGGCGATGGAAGGCACAAACGTGCCACTGATCGTGAATGACGACATTGATGCCGCCATTGCCATTGGCGCACATGGCCTGCATGTCGGTCAGGATGATCTGCCTTCGCAGATTGCCCGCGACCGCCTTGGCCCGGACAAGATCATCGGCCTGTCGATTGAAAGCGAAGATGTCGCGCAAAAGGTGGACCGCACGATTGTCGATTATGTCGGCATCGGCCCGATATTTGCCACCGCGACCAAGCCCGACCATAAACCGGCAATCGGATTTGACGGGCTTGAAAAGCTGGTGCGGATGGTCGGATTGCCATCGGTTGCGATTGGCGGGCTTAAGGGTGAACACGCCTTGCCGGCACTTGAAAGCGGTGCGAACGGTATTGCCGTTGTCTCGGCGATTTGTGGTCAGCCCGATCCAAAACAGGCCACCGCATATATCGCCCAAAAACTCAAATCAGCGCGGGCTTATCTGTCGCAGTAACCTTGGGCTTTCGCGGTTCCGATCTGCAATGATCAGGGCTGTTATAGGGCGCAAAACGCATGGCTGTTGCGCCCAAACAACAATGACCGGCACGGAAATGCCCCATTTGCGCCGTTAATTTTTCGGCTTCGTAGCGCAAGTTATCAGACATCAACCAAGAACAACCGCGCGAGGAAGCCATGCTGAGATCTCTGCGTAGTAAGCCGGTTGCCATTGCCCTGATTGGGCTTATGACGATCACGACAGCCGGGCTGGCTGCAATCAAGGTCGCACCCAAACCGACCACCGACAGCGTTACTATCCATTCCGAAATGGTTCGCGGTGAAGTGACGCTGCGCCACCCGGATGGCACCATCGCCATCAGGCGTGATTGCGTCCGGTTCCCGTGCAAGATTGACATCTCGTCGCTTAAACGCGGGGACTACGATGTCACACTGACAAATGGCGACGAAAGCCAGAAGATGGTAGGACTCTACAAAGAGTAGGCATCCCGCCTGCCCCACGACCCAAACCGTTCAAATTTTTCCGGAAAATCCGGGAACGTTTTGATGGCCTGAATGTTCATCATATATCGAACCATTCAAAGGTAATGTGGCGATGCGTTGCATAAACGCTCGTGCGTGCTAGATAAAGTAGCACGGGTAACGACCCGGATGCGCCAGTCGGCCCGGCAACAAAGGTTTCCAAGATGTTGCACGGGATTTTCACTTTTATCGACGGCGCAAAAAGGGATATGTTGCGTTACCGCACAGATTAATAATGAAAGTCGAGGAACTGTATCATGGCATTTGAACTCCCAGCACTTCCGTATGCATATGACGCGCTTGCGCCGGTCATGTCCGCTGAAACCCTTGAGTTTCACCATGACAAACATCACAACGCCTATGTTGTGAACGGCAACAAGCTGCTCGAAGGTTCGGGCCTTGAAGGCAAGTCGCTTGAAGAAGTTGTTGTTGCATCTTACGGCGACGCTTCCAAAGCAGGCCTGTTCAACAACGCTGCTCAGCACTGGAACCACATTGAGTTCTGGCAGATGATGAAGGGCAATGGCGGCGGCGCCATCCCGGGTGAACTCGAAAAGAAAATCGTTGAAGATTTCGGCTCTGTCGATGCCTTCAAAGAAGCCTTCATTCAGGCTGGCGTAACCCAGTTCGGTTCTGGCTGGTGCTGGCTTGCGATGGACAAGTCCGGTAAACTGGTTGTCACCAAGACCCCGAACGCGGAAAACCCGCTTGTTCACGGTCAGACCCCGCTGCTCGGTTGTGATGTTTGGGAACACTCCTACTACATCGATTACCGCAACGCGCGTCCGGACTATGTCAAAGCCTTCCTCGACAGCCTGGTTAACTGGGAATATGTTGCAGAGCGTTTCTCCAAAGCTGGCTAATCAGCCGACGCTTTGAGACTTAATTACAAAAGCGGCTCCTTCGGGGGCCGCTTTTTTGTGCGCGCAACACAAACAAAGAAAAACCCCGCCAGCGAGCCGGCGGGGTTTGGATCGAAACCGATCAGACGCGTGATCAGATGTCGAATTTGATGCCCTGAGCGAGCGGCAGCTCGCGGGAATAGTTGATGGTGTTGGTTGCGCGGCGCATGTAGCCTTTCCATGCATCCGAACCGGATTCTCGACCGCCACCGGTTTCTTTTTCACCACCGAAGGCACCACCGATTTCCGCACCGGACGGACCGATATTGACGTTGGCAATACCGCAATCGGACCCAACCGAGGACAGGAACAGTTCGGTTTCGCGCAGATCGGTCGAGAAGATGCACGATGACAGACCCTGCGGGACGTCATTCTGAAGCGCGATGGCTTCTTCAAGGGTCTCGTAGGTCATGACGTACAGGATCGGTGCGAAGGTCTCGTGCTTCACGGTCTCGGTCTGGCCCGGCATTTCAACCACTGACGGGGTAACATAGAACGCATTCGGGTATTCCGGTTCCAGGGTACGTTCTCCGCCATGCACAGTGCCGCCGTCTTTCTTGGCATTGGCAAGGGCGGCCTGCATGTTGGTAAAGGCTTCTTCGTCGATCAGCGGACCAACCAGAACACCATCGGCCAGCGGATCGCCAATTTTCACAGACTTGTAAGCCGCAATGATTTTCGGCAGCAGCTGATCCTTGACGTCCTTGTGAACGATCAGGCGACGAAGCGACGTGCAACGCTGACCACAGGTGCCAACAGCGGAGAACACAACCGCACGCACGGTCATGTCCAGATCGGCCGACGGGGTGACGATCATGGCGTTGTTGCCGCCAAGCTCAAGAATGGTGCGGCCAAAGCGCTGCGCAACACGCGGGGCAACTTCGCGGCCCATGCGGGTAGAACCGGTGGCTGAAATCAGCGCGACGTCACGGCTGTCGGTCATGATTTCACCGATGGCGCGATCACCCACAACGACCTGATGCAGGTTGGCCGGTGCATCACCGAATTTGGCAATCGCCTTTTCGAGGATCTTCTGGCAGGCAAGGGCAGTGACCGGCGTTTTTTCCGACGGTTTCCAGATCACGGCATTGCCGCAAGCCAGTGCAAGCGCTGTGTTCCATGCCCACGGCGCAACCGGGAAGTTAAAGGCGGTGATCAGGCCAACAACACCCAGCGGATGCCAGTTTTCCATCATCTTGTGGCCTGGACGTTCGGACGCGATGGTCAGACCGTAAAGCTGGCGCGACAGACCGACTGCGAAGTCGCAGATGTCGATCATTTCCTGAACTTCGCCAAGACCTTCCTGATAGATCTTGCCGCATTCAAGCGACACCAGACGGCCCAGCGGTTCCTTGGCTGCGCGCAGTTCTTCACCCAGAAGACGGACCAGTTCGCCACGACGCGGACCGGGAACCTGACGCCATGCGCCAAATGCCTTTTTGGCGTTGCCGATAACATCGGTCATCTCGGCCGGGGTGGTTTCGGTGACACTTGCGAATTCCGAACCGTCAACCGGGGTCTGGACACTGAGGGTGCCATTGGCAATCTCTGCTTCGGACAGACCAAGTTCGGTCAGAATGGATTTGTAGCTCACAGTAAAACTCCCTTCGTTTTAAACTTTCCGGCGCGGATCACCGGCAAATTCGATCTCTGTTCAATCCCTGATATCCGCCACCTTGGGCAGCTGTTTGGCGATGATGGCAAAGGCCTCATCAACCTGATCAAACGGAATGGTCAAAGGTGCCAGCAGGCGCACCACATTGGCGTGCTCACCACTTGGCATTAACAATAGCCCGTCATCACGGGCCAGTTGCAACAAGCATTGCAGACGTTTGGGTGACGGCTTGCCGTCATCTGCAATCAATTCAAAGGCACGCATTGCCCCGATCCCGCGCATGTTGCCGATCACATGCCCGCCGGGCAGATCGCGCAGCCATGCGATATGGGTGGCGTATTTTTCACCAAGCTGTTTGGCACGGGCGGTCAGCTTGTCGGCCTCGAGCACCTCAAATACGCCGGTTGCCGCGGCACAGGCTACAGGATTGCCGGAATAGGTGCCGCCAAGCCCGCCCGGCGCCAGCGCATTCATGACATCCTCGGCACCGGTGATTGCGGCCAACGGAAAGCCCCCGCCAATGCCTTTGCCCATAACAAGGATATCGGGCGCAATACCGGCATGCTCAATGGCAAACATCTTACCGGTCCGGGCAAAGCCCGACTGGATTTCATCGGCAATCAGAACCAAGCCGTTTTCATCACACAGGCGACGCAGGGCGACAAGAAATTCCCCATCCGCGGCACGAAAACCGCCTTCGCCCTGAACAGGTTCAATCACCACCGCCCCGACCGACGCCGGATCGGCGGAAACAGCAAACAGCTTGGCGATGGCGGCCATCGCATCATCAACCGATACACCGGTTTCGGGGCAAGGATATGGCAGATGCCATACAGGCCCCGGCAATGGGCCGAGCCCGGTTTTATAGGGTTTGGTTTTGCCCGTCAGCGCAAGGGTTGCAAGCGTCCTGCCATGGAAACCACCGTCAAAGGCGATCACCCCGGTGCGGCCGGTAAAGGCGCGCGCAAGCTTCAGCGCGTTTTCCATCGCCTCGGCCCCGGAATTGGTCAGCATTGATTTCGCCGGACCTTCAATCGGGCAATTTGCTGCCAGCCACTCCGTTACCGCGACATAGGGCTCGTGGGGCAACGCATTATAACAGCTGTGGGTAAATCGTTCGCACTGGGCGGCGACGCGTTCCATCACCACCGGGTTGCGATGCCCGACATTCAAAACACCGATCCCGCCAATGAAATCGATATAGCGTTTGCCTTCGACGTCCCATGCCTCGGCATTGAGTGCGCGATCAAGATAGACCGGATGCACATTGCGCACCCCGGCCGATACCGACGCAATTGCGCGCTCACGCATCTGCGTGCTGTCCTGGGCTGGTTTGGTGTTTTCGTCACGGGGCATGTGGGGCTGCTCCGACCTTTTTATTGATGATTTAAATGACGTTCAGTTCAAGCACCGGCGCATTATCGCGAATGCGCTCATAGCCAAACACCGACAGATCAAGGGTTTCATAGCCGTTTGTCGCGATCAGTTCGGCAATGCCACGACCGACCGCCGGGCTTTGTTGCAGGCCATGGCCCGAGAACCCGTTGGCAAAGATGAAGTTTTTAACATCCGTGTGACGGCCCAAAATCGCGTTCTGATCGAGCAGGTTATAGGAATAATGACCCGCCCAGGCATTGACGACCTTGATCGCCTCAAACCGTTCACACCGCTCATACAGGCCCGGCCAGATGATGTCGTCAAACAGGCTATGATCGACGTCGAAATCCCAGCATTCCGGGTCGCGATCCTTGGGCGGTGCGATACCGGTAATAAAGAACTCGCCTTCCGGACGGACATAAAGGCCGCTTGGATCAATCAGCATCGGGCAGGATGCGCTGATGTCTTCCGCGTCCCGGCAGTTGAATACAAAGATGCAGCGTTTGCGTGGCTCGACCGGAATTTCAAGGCCGGCCATCCGGGCGACCTTTGATCCGCCGGTGCCCGCCGCATTGACAAGCTGGCCACAGCCGAACCGACGACCGTCCTTTAGAACCACACCGGTGACCTGATCACCATTACGCAGGACCTCGACCACTTCGCCGTCAATGTAATCGGCACCACGACGGCGGGCCTGTTTGCGAAACGACTGCATCAGGCAATAGGCATCAAACCAGCCTTCGCCCGTGCGTCCCCAGCAACCAGCCGCCAGATCGGATGTATTCATCCATGGGTATTTCTGGGCCAAGTCATCGGGCTCCATCCAGATGATGTCGCCGCCAAATTCGGTTTGCGTCGCATGGTTCTGACGCAGGATATCGCGCCCCTGATCGGTGGCCAGAATGAGATAGCCCTTTTCATGCAGGGCAATGTCGACGTCGGGATCAAGGTCGCGGTTCAGATTACGCAGGAACTGAATGCCATAGGCCGACATTTCAATATTGATCGGGGTCGAGAATTGCTGGCGGATCGACGCCGCCGAAAGTGCGGTCGAGCAGAACTCGTAGGTCGAGTCTTTCTCGATCACCAGAACCCGGCCCTTGAAATCATCACGGCCCGTCAAATGCCATGCGATGGAACTGCCGATAACCGCACCACCGACGATGATCACATCATAATTTTCGTCAACAGAACCCATTCTTGCCTTCTACCCGATGCAAATTGTTACTTTCCGGCCATTGATGAACCGGCATTTTGCGGTGGTGCGCTGGAAACCGTTACCCGAATGAAGGGGGAGCCTTCCTTCCAAAACATTCCAAAGTAACAGCATTCCAGCGCGGTTGGCTTTCAGCCCAAACGCTTCTTGGGGTGGCGCGAGGGGGCTTTGAACCGTTTAAAACCGTACGCCTTGGCTGCAAAGCAAACAAACGATATATTCGCACCATATCATTCCGTTTTGTTATGAACTGGTTTTGCCATGCGTCGCGTCCTGCCATCCCTTACTGCCCTGCAATTCTTTGAAAGTTCGGCCCGTCATCTGTCTTTCACCCGCGCGGCAGAGGAACTGAATGTCACGCAAAGCGCAATCAGCCGTCAGATCCGTGCGCTTGAGGAATATCTCGGACGAGATCTTTTTCGCCGCGTGAAGAAACGCCTGAAACTGACCGCGGCCGGTGAAGCCTATGCCGCACAGGTCCGTGACCTTCTGGATCGGGCAGAGGCCGCCACACTTCAGGTCATGGCTTATTCCGATGCGGGCGGGATGCTTAATGTCGGGACGCTACCAACTTTTGGCGCGCGCTGGCTTGTGCCGCGCCTTGGTGATTTCAAGGCAACCTGGCCGGACATTCAGCTCAATCTCATTACCCAGACGCGGGAATTTAATTTCGACCGCGAAGGTATTGATATTGCCATTCACTTTGGTGAAGACAACCTGCCGGGCTGCGTGACGCACCGTTTGATGGGGGAAACCTTGATTGCAGTCTGTGCGCCCAAGCTGCTTAAGGAAAATGACGATCTGCCGATTGCCCGCGAACGCGTGCGCAACTGTACTTTGTTGCAGCATTCCACCCGCCCGCGTGCCTGGCAGGACTGGCTGGCGGCCACCGGCGTTGCCGTGGTCGATGAACTGGCTGGTCCCCGGTTTGAGCATTTCCACATGGTCATTCAGGCCGCTGTCGCAGGCCTTGGGCTGGCACTTCTGCCGGAATTTCTGGTACGTGAAGAGCTTGAAAACGGGCGTCTGGTCGCACCCTTTGATGTATCGATCCCCAACCAGCACGCCTATTACGTGGTTTATCCCAAGGAAAAGGAAAACAACTTTGCAGTCCGCGCATTTCGCGACTGGCTGATTGCGACCTGTCGCACCGAACAGGATGACCGTGCCATCCCGTCGGGCACCGCTGCCTGACCCTTACCGAATTTAGTTAAACGGTTGGCGACCTAGTCCGCGCCAATCTTTGCGGACGATCCTGCACGCATCGCTGCACAAAGTTGCACCGCCACAACAACAAACAGGAAGTAGAGTGCCACTTGCCAGTCGCCCAGAAGGTCATGCAAGGCCCCGAACAAAACTGGCCCAATGGCCGCAAACAGATAGCCCACCGATTGCGCCATGCCCGACAGTCGTGCCGACGTTTGCGGATCTGCTCCGCGCATGCCGACAAGGGTCAGGGCAATACTGATCATGCTGCCTTGTCCAAGCCCCATGCATACTGCCCAGACATACGGCAATTCGGTGGTGGCAAAGACGAAGCCCGGAATGGCGATGATCAACGGAATATGCAGCACCAGCATCGCCAGTTTCTTGTTGGCAATCCTCGAATAAATCAGCGGCGCACCAAAGGCGGCCGGAATGCCAAATACGTTAAACAGGGTCAGAAGGGTCGCGGCTTCGGCCTCGGAAATGCCGTGATCAATGAACACTTTGGCGACCCAGGCCGTGCCGGTATAGAACATCAGCGACTGACAACCAAAGAACAGCGCCAGCCACCAGGCTTCGACGTTTTTCCAAAGCGAAATGTGCGCAACCGGTGTCGGCGCCGCTCCGACATGGCGATAACGCAACATCGGCAGCCAGCAGACAAAGGCAATCGCGGCAAACACCGCCCAAACACCAAGCGACCAGCGCCAATCGCCGTCCGCCGCATTTCGGATCGGGATCGAAACAAATGCCGCAGTCGTCGCGCCACTGGACATGGTAAAGGTGTAAAGGGCAGTCACCAATGCCACATGGGTCGGAAAACTGCGCCGTACCAGTGATGGGGTCAAAACATTCAGAACCGCAATTGCCGCCCCCAAAATGATGGTCCCGACCACCATGATGTCATAGGCCCCGCTGGCGCGAAGCCCCTGCCCGATGGCGATGAACAGCAACATCGTCAGAAGGGTCGCTTCGAGACCGAATTTCTGCCCCAGACGCGGTGCAAACATTGAAAGCACGCCAAAGCTCAGCACTGGCAGCGTTGTCAACAAACCAAGCTGGGTCCCTGAAAGCGACAGATCTGTACCAATGATTTCCGCCAACGGCCCCAAACCGACAATGCTGCCGCGCATGTTCGCCGCCAAAAGCAAGATCGCCAGCAAAAATCCGATATGCGCCCCCAAATGATGGAAGCCACGCCCGGCATTAGATGCCGCATTCTTTCCCGGCGTTGTCTTCTCGGAAGGATTGGTGTGTGGGGCCGTCTTGTCAGTCATCTGGATGATCCATGTTGTGTCGCGATGGTGGCGCGGACAGAAATTTAGGTGAGCATAAATTCAAAAATCGGGCTTTCAGACCGCAACAACACCCCACAATACCCGGAGCGCAACCAGCACAAACAGGATGGCAATGATCCGCTCAATCCAGGCAGCGTGATCGCGCAACCATGGCAACACCGCCCCGTGCGACAATCCAACGGCGACAAGGCAATACCACGCCCCGTCGATTACAGCGGCGGTGAACGCCAGAAGGAACTTGCCGCCCCATTCAAACTCGGGCGAAACAAACTGGCTGAAAAGGGCCAGGAAAAACAGGGCGATCTTGGGATTGAGAAACGCAATCATGAACCCGTCGCGGGCGGCCTGCAGGATCGATCCTGATACCTTGCCTGCACTATCGACATCAAACTTCGCACCCGCCTTGGAACCGCGCCACGCCTTGATTGCAAGCCAGATCAGATAAAGCGCACCCAGGATACTGACCGCATTGTGAAAGACCGGTACCGTCTGAAACAGAATGCCAAGTCCGGTCATGGTGATCACAGCATAAAAGCCGATACCCAGTGCATGCGCCAAGGCGCAGGCAAATCCGGCCTGGCGGGAATGACCAACGGAATAGCGCAATACAACGGCCAGACTTGGACCCGGTGTCATTGCGCCAAGTACACAGATGGTTGCAACCGACAACCAGGCGGCGAAGCTCATAACGTTTCCTTTGGGTGACGCAGGTTTATTCCCGCTTGGTTTTATCGAAAGCTATCTGCTTGCCAGAACCGTTTCAACGGAAATGAACTGTCGCTATGATGCGCATCCGCGCCAACCCGCCACCTGAACACAGCATTTCGTAAAATACGGTTTTAAAACATGTTTCTGTTGCTCAAGAATGCCAACGTCTTCGCCCCGACGCCGCTTGGCATCAATGATATCCTGATCTGTGACGAGAAAATCGTCGCCATTGCCCCGGATCTGGTGGTTTCTGTTCCGGCCGAAATCAAGACCATCGACCTTGGCGGCAAGATGACCGTACCAGGCTTTATCGACGGACATGTCCATCTGATCGGGGGCGGTGGCGAAGGCGGATTTGCCACGCGTACGCCAGAAGTTGCGGTCGGCAAACTGATCGAAGCTGGCATTACATCCGTTTGTGGATTGTTGGGCACAGACGCCGCAACACGGCACATCGCATCGCTGTATGCCAAGACCAAGGCGCTTCGAACCGAAGGTATCTCTGCATGGTTCTTCACAGGTGGTTATCGCGTACCGTCACCAACCCTGACCGGCAACATCGGGGATGACGTGACGTTTCTGGATGCCTGTATCGGTTTGAAAACGGCGATTTCAGATCACCGCAGCAGCCAAAGCACGGTTGAGGAGCTGGCCCGCATCGCATCCCAATCGCGCATTGGCGGCATGACATCGGGCAAGGCCGGATCGGTTGTCGTGCATCTGGGCGATGGTGACGGGCACTTTGATCCCCTGATTGCTGTGATCGAGCAGACCGAAATCCCGATCGGCCAGTTCATCCCGACCCACGTCAACCGCAAGCGCGCCTTGCTTGATGCGGCCAAGCTCTGGGCAAAGCGTGGCGGCAATATCGATTTCACCACCGGGATTGATGCCGAACCCGATCCCAAGGAGGCCACCAAAACATCGACCAGCATTGCCGAATGCCTGGCCGATGGCGTTCCGCTAGACCGCATTTCAATGACATCGGATGGCAACGGGTCACTGCCGGATTTTGATACTGATGGCAATATGATCGGGCTTTCAGTGGCTGGCTTTGAGACCGTACCGCGCGAATTTGCCGATCTGGTCGAAGTTGAAAAGCTTGATATCCCGACCGCCTTGGCCCCGATTACGATCAATCCGGCACGCATGCTGGGCCTTGTGGCACGCAAAGGGCAGCTCAAAGTCGGTTATGATGCCGATATCCTGGTTTTCGATGATGCTTTAACCCCCGATAGCGTCATTGCCCGCGGAAAACCGGCCATGATTGGCAAGGAACGACTGCTCCGCGGCACTTTCGAAGATTAATCTGGTCTTTGGACCGGAATGCGGCAGGTAAAAAGGCACCAGAAACCAATAATTTGCGGATTTGGTGCCTTTTTATCGTCATATCTGCCCCAAAGAGCCCCCAATACAGCCAAACCTCGTGCCTATTTCCCCGGCAAGCTTTGCGATCAGACACAGGTCCACGAATGACCTGTGCCCAAAAACCTTGGAAAGGACACGAGAGATGCGACAGACAGCCATGATTTTGGCCGTTGCAAGCGCATTGGGGCTTTCGGCTTGTAGCGGATTGAATGACCGAGACCAAAAAATGCTGAGTGGCGGCGCGATTGGTGCCGGTGTGGGTGCTGTTGGCACCGTGATCACCGGTGGCTGTGTTACCTGTGGCGCGGTAATTGGCGGCGCGGTGGGTACCGGTGCGGGCTATATCATGCACGAGAATGAGAAGGCCCGGAAATGATGAAACGGATCATTCTTCTGGTCGCTGCATTTGGCCTAACCCTGCCTTTCGCGGCACCTGCGCCGGTTAAGGCCGACCCGCCGTCATGGGCACCTGCCCATGGCTATCGTGCCAAGCAGCACAAAGGGCACAAACGCAATTATAGCCGCCACGGTAACGAGCTTTTTGTCTCCGACGGTGGTTTCCTGCGCTGTAACCGTGATGTGGTTGGCGCCATCATTGGTGGTGGCACAGGCGCGGTTCTTGGTTCAACCATCGGCAAGGGAAGAGGCCGGGATGCGGCCATGATTGGTGGTGCCATTCTTGGCATGCTCAGTGGCTACTCGATTGGCCAGAGCCTTGATCAGGGTGATCTGGCTTGTACCGGCTATGCCTTGCAGCGCGCCCCTGATGGGCAGGCCGTCCGGTGGCAGAACCCCGATTCGGGCCGCAGCTATAATGTTGTTCCGACCAACAGTTGGCAGAACGCCGACGGACGCTATTGCCGCGAATATAGCGCAACAGCCCGTATTGGTGGAGAACTGCGGAAAACATACGGTACGGCATGCCGCCAGGCTGATGGTTCCTGGCAGATCGTGTCCTGAGAACCAAAACGCGCCAAGCATATTTCAATCTGGGGCCATGCCCCGCAAAAGGCCCGGCACTGCCGGGCTTTTTTTGTGCGTTATCTGATACGCAGCGCATCTTAAATTATTTCAATTCAATGTCTTATAGGTGGCTATACTCTCGCATCCGTTATTTGTTTTACGTTAACGTCACTTTGGGTTACAGTCCTGTCATAATCAAAACAAAATACCTGCTGACTGAGGGAGGCCTTCGTGGATGACATCCTCGAAACCGTAAAAGAAAAACTGCCGCAACTGCGCGGTCTGAATGCTGTCGTCGCCTTCGACTGTGGCGATGATGGACACATCGTGATTGATGCTACCGGCGATGAGCCGGAAATCAGTGATGATGATCTGTCCGATGCCGATTGCATTCTCAAGATCAAGAAAGCCAACCTCGAAAAGCTGATCGCCGGAAAGCTTGACCCGATGCTTGCCTTTACCATGGGCAAACTGAAGATCAAGGGCTCAATGGGTGTGGCAGCAAAGCTGTCATCAATGCTCGACTAGCTTTGTTGGTATGGTCTGTTTGACGAGGGAAACATGCGTAATCGCATCGCAAAAGGCAGCATATCGGCCCTGATTGCCGGCTTTACGATTCAATATGCCACCGCGTCGCTGGCATCCGGATCGGAAATGCTCAATTTTCGCGTCCTCAAGGACGGGGAGCCGATCGGTTATGAAACCGTCGAAATTACACCAACAGCAACCGGTCAAACCGTCACGGTCAAAACCCTGACCGATGTGCGGGTTTTGTTTTTGAAGTTCCATTACGACCATCAGCGCACCGAACAATGGCAGGACGGAAAGCTGGTCTCGGTCGAAACCACCACCAATGATGACGGCACACACTACACCTGGCAGGCCAGCTATGACGAAGATTGTTATGCGCTGGCGGGCAAAGGTGTCGGGAAACGCGACGCCTGTGATGCGGCCTGGCCGCTGACCCTGTGGCATGAGGATGTCACGGGTAAAACCGATCTCTTTAGCGTCATCAATGCCGAACCCTACACTGTGCACACGCAATGGGTTGGCGAAGAAAGCGTCATGGTCGAAAGCCGGGAAACGCCGGCAGTCCATTACGAAATGTCTGGCGATGTCGAACGGCACCTCTGGTACGGCACCGACGGAAAACTGCTTAAAACGAGTTTTAAAAGGAAGGGTTACGACATCGATTTTATCAGGGTCGATGCGATAAACCCTCAGCAATAAAAGCGGGCGTTTTAAATCAAAGATTTGAAACGTTTAAAGATTAGGGAGAAACAGATGTCCTACTTCAAGAAGAGCTGCCTTTGGGGTGCAGCTTCGGGTACTGCACTTCTATGCGCACTCGCTAGTGTTGGCACCGCGCAAGCGTCCGGTTTTCAAGTCCGTGAAACCAGCGGCACCCTTCAGGGTTCAAGCTTTGCCGGCATGACCACACTGTCAACCGACGCATCGACGATGTCCTACAACCCAGGCACAGTTGGGCAGTACAAAGAAACCAGCTATAGCGCAGGTATTACGGTCATTCGCCCGGTGGCGAAAGCGACCAACACCGTTGCAACCAATGGCGCACGAACGGTGATCGCACAAACCGGCGGTGGCTACAAGGATATGGCACAGGATGCTGCGGTACCAAACGCACATGCTGTCTGGAAGCTAAACGATCAGATCAATCTCGGTGTTTCGATTACGGCACCTTGGGGTCTCGTGACCGACAACGATTCAGATTTCGCCGGACGCTTTTTTGGTACGACATCAAAAATCAAGACAGTAAATATCAAACCAGTTGTTGCCTATCGTTTCGACAATGGGCTGAGCATTGGTGCGGGACCGCAGGTTCAAAGATTCGAGGCCGCCCTTAGTAAAGCCGTTCCGTCGCTTGGTGGCGCCGTTGCAGAGGGTAACTCTACGATTGAAGGCGACGACATCGGCTACGGCTGGACAGCCGGGATGAACTGGGAAGTCACGAAAACCACCCGTGTTGGTCTTTCTTATATCTCCGAGGTTGAACATAAACTCAAAGGCGATATCACCTTCGACAATGCCGCAAAAAACTTGGCCACGCCCTACACGGACCGAGATGCAAATGCCAAGATCACCACGCCGGAGTCTATTGCTTTCGGTATTTCTCACGACCTGTCTGATAAGTGGACTGTCATGGGTGACGTGCAATGGACCAACTGGAACTCAGTTGGCGATCTAGTCTTTAACTACAGCGGCCTGATTAACTCCGCCTCGACTGCCACTGGTAGTACAACTGAAAATTATCAGTGGGGAACGTCGTGGTTTGGTGCCCTCGGTGCACGTTACCAGTATGACGAAAAATGGTCGTTTACCGGTGGCGTGGCCTATGATGAGACCCCGATCCAAACCCGTAACCGCAATGTGCGCTTGCCGGATTCAGATCGATACTGGGTCTCATTTGGCGCAACATACAAGGCTGCTGATTGGGCTGATGTGACACTGGGTTATACTCATATCTTTGCTGATGAAGCACGCGTAGATCACGCGTCTTCGCTCGTTGGTAATTATGCTGCCGACTACGAAGCCAAAGTCGACATCATCGCGTTGCAGGCGAATTTCAAGTTCTGATTTGCTATACTGTCCGATGCGAGGTGCTATGGCGCACCGCATCGGGCTCCCTTTTTTTGCCCGCAAAGTGACGTTAACGTAATGGAGTTAACGCAAGTGAACAAAGTAAACGTCCAAGAATCCCCGATCCTGCGCGATGGCGTTGATATCAGCTCGCCGGTAAGAACCTGCCCGGTCCATGAGATTTTCGACAAAGCGGCGGCACGGTTTCCGTTGCGCCCGTGTCTGGATTTCCTCGGTAGGGTCTATGATTACAAGACAATTTCCGAGCAAATCGACCGTGCTGCCGAAGGCTTCAAACAGCTTGGCGTGCGCAAGGGTGACAAGGTCGGGCTGTGCCTGCCCAATACGCCCTATTACGTGGTTTGCTATTACGCGATCCTGAAATGTGGCGGTGTGGTTGTGAATTTCAATCCGCTCTATGCCAAGCGCGAGATCGCCTATCAGATCGAAGATTCAGGCTGTCGCCTGATGGTGACGCTGAACCTCAAACAGATCTATCCAAAGGTCGCGGCATGCCTTGATGAAACCTGCCTCAAGCGGATCGTGGTCTGCGAAATGAGCGGCATCTTGCCGCCGGTTAAAAGCGTTCTGTTTTCGCTGTTCAAGCGCAGCGAACTGGCCGATGTGCCAACAGATCTGCGTCACATCCCCTATTCCCGCGTCATCGGATGCAAACCGATTGATCGCGTGCTGGATATCGACGTGAACGATCTGGCGGTTCTGCAATATACCGGCGGCACGACCGGGCGCCCGAAGGGTGCGATGCTGACCCATGCCAATCTGAGTGCAAACGTTGATCAGCTAACCCGCTGGATGCCAGACGCCAAACCGGGCCACGAAGTGACCCTGTGCGTTTTGCCATTCTTCCATGTTTTTGCGATGACCGTGGCGCTCAACACATCGGTCAACCTTGGTGCGGAAATGGTGTTGCAGCCCCGCTTTGAGTTAGGTTCCCTGATCAAGGCGCTGGACAAGAAAAAGGCCACCATCTTCCCGGGTGTTCCGACGATCTATACGGCGATCAACAATTCGCCGGAAACACTCAAATACGACCTGTCACACATCCGTTGCTGCATTTCGGGCGGTGCGCCGCTGCCGGTTGAAGTCAAACACCGGTTCGAAGAGATTACCGGCTCCAAGGTGGTTGAGGGATATGGCCTGTCAGAGGCCAGCCCGGTCTGTACTTGCAACCCGCTTAAGGGTGAGAACAAGGAAGGCTCGATCGGGCGGCCGTTGCCCGGAACCAAGATCGAAATCAGGTCTCTTGATCGGCCGGATACGGTCGTAGCGCTTGGCGAAAAGGGTGAGGTCTGTATTCGTGGCCCGCAAGTCATGCCTTGCTACTGGCAAAACGAAACGGCCACCAACGAGACATTTGTCGATGGTTGGTTGCGGACCGGTGATGTCGGTTATCAGGATGAGGATGGCTACACCTTCCTGGTTGATCGTCTTAAGGATGTCATCCTGTGCAGTGGTTACAACGTTTATCCGCGTGCCATCGAAGAGGCACTTTATCTGCATGACAAGGTTGCCGAGGTCACCTGCATCGGGATCCCCGATCAATATCGTGGTCAGGCGCCAAAGGCGTTTGTTCGCCTGAAAGACGGTGTCACCGATGTGACCGCCGAAGATCTGCGGGCATTTCTTGATGACAAGATTTCAAGAATCGAAATGCCGCGCGAAATCGAAATTCGCGAAGAACTTCCCAAAACCATGGTCGGCAAGCTGTCGAAAAAGGAGCTGGTCGAAGAAGAACGACAAAAGAGAGAAGGAAATACGGTTTAGTTACAATGCGTTGGCGTCACCATACACACACTGAAAAAACTTAAGTGACGTTAACGTAAACTAATTGACGTATACTGAAAAATAGATACCATAAGGGGCGAACAATGACAAAAATTGACGAACGGTTTTATACCGTTCCCGAACTGGCCGACGATCTTGGCATCACGCCGCGCACCATCCGGTTTTACGAGCAAAAGGGGCTTTTGAACCCGCAGCGTGCCGGCACCACCCGGGTCTATACCCGACAAGATCGCGCCAAACTGCTCCTCATTTTACGGGGCAAGCGACTGGGCTTCAGCTTAAGAGAGATCGCGGACTACCTTGATCTTTACGGCGCAGACCCAACCCAGGCAGAGCAGATCAAAATGCTGCTGGAACGCGTTCGGGAACGGATTACTGACCTGGAAGAACAGCGTCAGGCACTGGACGTCACTTTGGATGAACTGCGTGATATCGAACAGCAATCGGTTGATGCACTTAAAGAAAAGGGACTCGATCCGGTATCGTAACAAGTTGCCCGGATCAGAGGACAGCTCAGGAAGGAAGACATAGCCATGACCAACGCCGTAATTGCCGGATATGTCCGGTCGCCCTTTACCCCGGCCCGCAAAGGGGCTCTCGCAAAGGTCCGCGCTGACGACCTTGCGGCACAGGTCGTCAAAGGTCTGGTCGAAAAGACCGGCATTGATCCCAACGCGATCGAGGACCTGATCCTTGGTTGTGCCTTCCCGGAAGGCGAACAGGGCTTGAACGTTGCCCGCCTGATCACCTTTATCGCCGGTCTGCCGCGTTCTGTTGGTGGCGTGACGGTCAACCGTTTCTGCGGTTCTTCGATGCAGTCGATCCATCAGGCGGCTGGTGCAATTGCGATCGGGGCTGGTGATGTCTTTATCTGTGCCGGCGTCGAAAGCATGACCCGGGTTCCGATGATGGGCTTTAACCCCCTGCCCAACCCAGAACTTTATAAAGTCATGCCCGAAGCCTATATGGGCATGGGCGATACGGCCGAAAATGTTGCTGCCAAATACAGCCTGACCCGTGCCGATCAGGAAGCCTTTGCAGTTGAAAGCCACAAACGCGCCGCAAGCGCACAAGCCGCTGGCAAGTTCACCGATGAAATCATTCCGATCCAGACCAAGGATGGTGTTGTTTCCGAAGATGGCTGCATCCGCGCAGAAACAACTGCCGAAGGCCTGGCCGACCTCAAACCCGCCTTCAAGGCAGACGGTGTTGTTACTGCGGGGACCTCTTCCCCGCTGACCGATGGTGCGTCGGCTGTTCTGGTCTGTTCCGAAGACTATGCCGCCAAAAACGGCCTGACACCGATTGCACGTATCAAGTCGGTTGCAGTTGATGGCTGTCTCCCGGAAATCATGGGCATTGGCCCGATTGGCGCTTCGAAAAAGGCGCTTTCGCGGGCAGGCCTGACCTCGGCCGATATTGATGTCACCGAACTTAACGAGGCCTTCTCGTCCCAGGCCATGGCAAGCATTTCCGATCTGGGTCTGGATGGTACCAAGGTCAATATCGATGGTGGCGCGTTGGCGATTGGTCACCCGCTTGGCGCGACAGGTGCGCGTATCGTTGGCAAGGCCGCAAGCATCCTCAAACGTGATGGCGGCAAATATGCGCTAGCATCCCAGTGCATTGGCGGGGGTCAGGGGATCGCGACCATTCTGGAGGCGATGTAATGACCACCATTAAACAGGTCGCCGTTATTGGCGCCGGTGTTATGGGGGCTGCGATCGCGGCCCATATCGCCAACTCCGGGACACCCGTCCTGCTGCTTGATATTGTGCCCGAAGGTGCGAAAAACCGTAATTCGGTTGCCGAGGGTGCGGTTGCCAAGATGCTGAAAACCGACCCGGCACCGTTCATGTCCAAACGGGTCGCCAAGTTGATCACGTGTGGCAATATCGAGGATGACCTTGATAAAATCGCCAAATGTGACTGGGTGATCGAGGCCGTTATTGAACGCCTTGATATCAAGCAGGATCTGTATCGCAAGATTGATGCGGTCCGTGCCAAGGGATCGGTGGTGTCATCAAACACATCGACCATTCCGCTCGCCACCCTGATTGACGGGATGGACGAAAGCTTCGCACAGGACTTCATCATTACCCACTTCTTCAACCCGCCACGCTATATGCGCCTGCTGGAGCTGGTTGGATCGGGTGTTACCCGCGATGGTGTGATTGATGGGGTTGCCGATTTTGCTGATCGCAAACTGGGCAAGACCTGTGTCACCTGTCATGACGAACCGGGCTTTATCGCCAACCGTCTGGGTGTCTACTGGATTCAGGCCGCCATGGTTGAGGCCATGGACCGCAAACTGACTGTCGAAGAAGCCGACAGCGTCATTGGCCGGCCGTTCGGTATTCCCAAAACGGGGGTATTTGGCCTGATGGATCTGGTGGGTCTTGATCTGATGCCCCATGTGCAATCAAGCATGGCTGGTCTTCTGGACAAATCCGATCCGTTCCACGCGATCTACCGCGAAAGCGATCTGGTCAGCAAACTGATTGCCGATGGCTATACCGGACGCAAGGGCAAGGGTGGTTTCTATCGCCTGAACCGTGATGGCGGCCAGAAAGTTAAGGAATCGGTGGATCTGCAAACTGGTAAATTTGCCAAATCCGAAAAGGCCCGTTTGGGCAGTGTCCGGGCCGCAGGCAAAGATCCGCGCAAGATGATGGAAGCGTCTGACAAGGGTGGCCAATATGGCCGCGCTGTCATGGGCAAGACACTGGCCTATGCGGCCTTTATTGCCGAGGCGGCTTCGAATTCCATTGTCGATGTCGATGATGCGATGAAGCTGGGTTATGCTTGGAAAACCGGGCCGTTTGAGCTGATTGATGCCATTGGCGTCGATGTCCTGATTTCGATGCTCGAAGAAGACGGCGTTGAAGTCCCGGCATTGCTGAAAAAGGCCGCAGGCAAGTCGTTCTACAAGGTCGAAGACGGTGATCTTTATTACCTTGGCTTTGATGGCGAATATGCCAAGGTCACCCGCCCGGATGGCGTCATCCTGCTTGAAGATATCAAACGCATATCCGAACGGATTGCCGGCAACCGCGCCGCATCGCTTTGGGATATCGGTGATGGCGTTGCCTGCCTTGAATTCCATACCAAGATGAATGCGCTTGATGCCGATGTGCTTGGTGCGATCAAGACATCCATCCGGACTGTCAAAAAGCAGTTCAAGGCGATGGTCATCTATAACGAAGCAAGCAACTTCTCAGCCGGGGCAAACCTTGGACTGGCGCTGTTTGCCGCCAATATCGCGGCATGGTCCGAGATCGAAAACCTCGTTGAAACCGGTCAGGAAACCTACAAGGCGCTTAAATACTCGCCGTTCCCGGTCGTCGGTGCCCCAAGTGGCCTTGCCCTTGGTGGCGGCTGTGAAGTTCTGCTGCATTGTGATGCGGTTCAGGCGCACGGGGAAACCTATATCGGGCTGGTTGAACCCGGTGTGGGTCTGATTCCGGCCTGGGGCGGATGTAAGGAAATGATCCGTCGCTGGGCGGAAAATCCGAAGTTTGTCAAAGGCCCGATGGCCCCAAGTGCCAAGGCGTTTGAGATCATCTCGGTCGCGACCGTCGCCAAATCGGCGATGGAGGCCAAGGAAAACCTGTTCTTCCGCGAAACTGACGGCATCACCATGAACCGCAACCGTTTGCTGGCCGATGCCAAGGAACGCGCGCTTTCGATGGTCGATGGTTACGAAGCACCCGAAGAATTTACCTATCGACTGCCGGGCGAAGCGGCCCGGGTTGCCTTTGAAATGGCGGTCGATGGTTTCCATCGCCTTGGCAAGGCCACAGATTATGACCGCGTGGTCGCCGGTGAATTGGCAAAGGTTCTGGCCGGTGGCGATACCGACGTGACCGAGGAACTTTCCGAAGACGATATTCTTGAACTGGAACGCGAAGGCTTCATGCGTCTGGTCCGCAATGAAGGCACCATGGCCCGGGTTGAGCATATGCTGCTGACCGGCAAGCCGCTGCGCAACTGACCGGTCCGGGAGGAAAAGTAAAATGGCTGAATATAAAGCACCCCTGCGCGACATGCGCTTCGTCCTGACCGAGCTGTTTGATTTCAACGATATCAATCAGATGCCCGGTTGCGAGGATTTTACCCCCGATGTGGTCGATGCGGTTCTCGAAGAAGCTGCCAAAGTCTGCGAAGAAGTCCTGTTCCCGATCAACCGGTCGGGCGACGAGGAAGGCTGCGCTTGGGATGACGGGGTTGTCACAACCCCCAAAGGTTTCAAGGAAGCCTACCAGACCTTTGCCGAAGGTGGCTGGACCGGGATTGCCTGTGACCCGAAATATGGCGGTCAGGGCGCGCCGAAATCCATCAATGCCCTGGTCGAGGAAATGATTTGTTCGACCAACCTTTCCTTTGGCATGTATCCGGGCCTGTCCTTTGGCGCCTATGCCGCCCTTCACAGCCACGCATCGGACGAACTCAAGGACAAATTCCTGCCCAAGATGGTCGAAGGCACCTGGTCAGGGACCATGTGCCTGACCGAACCGCATTGCGGTACCGATCTTGGCATCATCAAGACCAAGGCCGAACCCCTTGACGACGGGTCCTATGCGATTTCCGGTACCAAGATCTTTATCTCGGCCGGGGAACATGACCTGACGGAAAACATCATCCACCTGGTTCTGGCCAAACTGCCTGACGCCCCAAGCGGCACCAAGGGCATTTCACTGTTCCTTGTGCCAAAATTCATGGTCAGTGATGACGGATCACTTGCGGATCGCAACGCGGTCAAATGCGGTTCCATCGAACACAAGATGGGCATCAAGGCATCATCGACCTGTGTCATGAACTTTGATGGCGCGGTCGGTTATCTGGTGGGTGAACCCCATCAGGGCATGCCCGCCATGTTCACCATGATGAACCAGGAACGCCTTTCGGTTGGCATTCAGGGTCTTGGCCTTGGCGAAGCGGCCTATCAGGGTGCGCGGGCCTATGCCAAGGATCGCCTGCAGGGCCGCGCCCTGACCGGTGCGAAATCCCCCAACCAACCCGCCGATTCCATCATCGTGCATCCCGATGTGCGCCGCATGTTACTGACTGCCAAGGCGACCAACGAAGGCTGCCGGGCGATGGGCATGTGGGTGGCACGCGCACTTGATACCGCCAAACACCACGAAGATCCGGTCAAACGCGAAGAGGCCGACGAGTTCGTTCAACTGATGACCCCGATCGTCAAGGCGCTGTTCACTGACTGGGGCTTTGATAACACCAACCTTGGTGTTCAGGTCTTTGGCGGGCATGGCTATATCCGCGAATGGGGCATGGAGCAGTATGTTCGTGATGCCCGTATTGCCCAGATTTACGAAGGCACCAACGGCATTCAGGCGCTTGACCTTGTCGGGCGCAAAATGCCGAGCAAAGCCGGTCGTTACCTGCGTCGTTTCTTCCATCCTGTGAAGGAATATATCGATGCCAATGTCTC
The DNA here is from genome assembly GCF_002388495.1 of Thalassospira sp. UBA4513. Taxonomy (NCBI): domain Bacteria; kingdom Pseudomonadati; phylum Pseudomonadota; class Alphaproteobacteria; order Rhodospirillales; family Thalassospiraceae; genus Thalassospira; species Thalassospira sp. UBA4513. The sequence continues at coordinate 45,733 of NZ_DGMR01000039.1, read as the reverse complement.
GAACGGCGAGCTTGGTGAGTTTGTTCAGCCGCTGGCGAAGGCCTTCATGCGCCTGCAACAGGCGACCGGCGAACTTGCTCAGCGGGGCATGAAAAACCCCGATGAAGCCGGGGCCGCCGCCACCGAATTCCTGCATCTGTTTGGTCTGGTTGCCGTCGGCTTCATGTGGGCCCGGATGGCGGAAATCGCACTCGCCAAACAGGGTGATGACGAAGACGGTTTCTACAAGGGCAAGCTGATCACGGCCAAGTTCTATATGGAACGTGTTCTTCCGCAATCAGGTGCCCTGTTCAGCCAGATCATGTCGGGGTCTTCGACCATGATGGCGCTTGACGAGGAGCTGTTCTGATCATGGCTGTGGGCCGCATGCATAAAGACCTGTCACCCGGATACGGAGCCTTGTCGTGAACCTGATTTTCCGACTGATCCGTGTGGTGATCCTGTCCTTGTTGCGGCCCCGCCTGCACCCGCTTGATCCATCGACCCTGCATTTCCGGGCATGGCCGCTGGATATTGATATCAATGTGCACATGACCAATTCACGCTATTTCGCGCTGATGGATCTGGGCCGAACCGAACTGATCATGCGCAATGGCATTGCCAAGCAGATGCTGAAACGCAAATGGCAGCCGGTGGTGTCCGGATCGACCATGCGGTTCAAACGCGCGATCAAACCGTTTCAGAAATTCGCACTCGAAACGCAGGCTTTGTATTGGGATGAAAAGGGCTTCTATCTTGAGCAACGCTTTGTGGCCAAAGGAAAGACGCTGGCCCTTGGCGTGGTAAAGGCGGTTTTCGTCGGCCCGGATGGCATTGTTGCGCCTGAGGAAGTCTGTCGGATGGTCGGCGCAGATGAGACGTCGCCATCCATGCCCGACTGGCTTTCTGGGTGGCCCGATATGGAAACCGCGATTGAAGCGCGACTGGCGATTTAACACACACGAACAACCGGAAAACCGGGAGAATTGCGGAAAAACACCGCGCAGGAGGAAACATCATGGCATCCGATGACGCCGTATTGCTCAACATCACTGATGCGGTCGCAACGATTACGCTGAACCGCCCGGATCGCATGAA
>NZ_DGMR01000039.1:6120-44519 GCF_002388495.1 Thalassospira sp. UBA4513 | reverse complement strand
GCCATGGACAAGATCGAAGCCAACCTTCCCGATATCGGAGCCGTCATCATCGAAGGATCGGGCGGTACTTTCATGGCCGGTGGCGATGTAAAATTCTTCCATCAGGTATCAAAAGGCCCGGTCGAAGACGCCCGCTCCTCAATCGAAGCATTGATTGATCGGGTTCACGAAATTGTTTTGCGCATCAACGCTCTGCCCCGCCCGGTCATCGCCAAACTTGAAGGCGCGGTTGCCGGATTTGGCATTAGTCTGATGAATGCCTGCGACCTTGCCATTGCGGCTGAGGAAACCGTTTTCACCCTGGCCTATATCCATATCGGCACTTCGCCCGATGGCGGGGCGACGCATTCTTTGACTCGGTTGGTCGGCATGAAAAAGGCCAAGGAAATCGCCCTGCTTGGCGATCGGTTCGGGGCCGATGAAGCCCATGATTGCGGCCTGATCAACAAGGTCGTCCCGGCAGATCTGCTGGCATCTGCAACCGCGAAATACGCCACCCGTTTGTCAAACGGGCCCCGCGATGCGATCGCCCGTACCAAGGCGTTGCTGAATGCCGCCCCAGAGGCCGATCTGCAAACACAACTGAAGGCCGAGGCCAAATCATTCGCTGATTGCACCGTAAGTGCCGATTTCCGCGAGGGCGTTACTGCTTTTGTGGAAAAACGCACGCCGCGTTTTGGCAAATCATAAAAAGAATTCAGGGAAGAATTTGATGACGAGTCTTAAAGGCAAAACACTGTTCATCACCGGCGCATCGCGCGGCATCGGAAAGGAAATTGCCCTGCGTGCAGCGCGCGATGGGGCCAATGTTGCGATCATTGCCAAAACCGATGAACCACACCCGAAGCTGCCCGGCACCATCCATAGTGCCGCCGCCGAGATCGAGGAAGTTGGTGGCAAGGCACTGGCCCTTAAGACTGATATCCGCGACGAAGACCAGATTGCCGAGGCTGTCGCAAAGACCGTCAAAACCTTTGGCGGGATCGACATCCTGATCAACAATGCCAGCGCAATCAATCTGACCCCAACGTTGCAAACACCGATGAAGCGGTTTGACCTGATGCATCAGGTCAATACGCGTGCGAGCTTTGCCTGTGCACAGGCCTGCCTGCCGCATCTTCTGAAGTCGGACAACCCACATATCCTGACCATGTCACCACCGCCCAACCTGTCGCCGCAGTGGTTTGCCAATCATACGGCCTATACGATTTCAAAATACGGCATGAGCCTGATCACGCTTGGTCTGGCCGCCGAGTTTGCCGATGAAGGGGTGGCCGTCAATTCGCTTTGGCCGGTCACGGTGATTGAAACTGCCGCGCTCAACATGATCCCCGGTCTGGAGCAGGGCCGTGCACGCACACCGCAAATTCTGGCCGATGCGGCGCATGCCATCCTGACAGCACCATCGCGCGAAATTACCGGGGGCTTCTTTACCGATGAAAGTGTGCTTGAGGCCATCGGTGTCACCGATTTCGAACAATACAACCTGACCCCGGGCAAGCCGCCCTATCCGGACTTCTTCCTGGAGCTTGATCGCAACGGCAAGAACGACCCGCAGGTTGCAAAACTTCTTACGAAACTGGGCCGCTTTCACAAAGCAGCCTGACCGTTATGGCGCCGGGGAAGTGTGTGCCTCGGCGTCTCGTAGGGGCCTGATTTTACGGCTGTGGATGATCTGCACTGGAAATCGGGCTCTCTCGCCCGCTGAACTAAACCCGCCCTTTGTGGCGGGTTCTTTTTTGTGACATACGCACATAAAGGCACCGCCACGGGGAGAATGGCGGTGCCGCCTTCGCATTAAACGCTAGACGTTGAGGGATATGATGAAAAAGCGTGAAGCGAAGGAGTAGTTATAAGTAAGCTTCAGGAAGCGCGGCGTTCCAGTGACTGACGCGGCATTTCACAAGCAACAAGACCTGGTGTTGGCAACATCATCTGTACCGAAAGTGCCATGCCAAGGTCGCGGTGATCGCGTTTGGCATCGAGGAAATGCTCCGACCAGATGCCGTCACGGTTGGCTGACAGAAACGCACAACGCAGCATCGAAAAACGGCTTGATCCATGACAGTTATGCTCCCCCGTCACCTGTGCAAGCCAGTCGGCGATTGCATCATGGGCAGCCTGATCAAGGATATCCTGCATGCTGGCCCGATCACTGGCTGCAATGCTGTCTTCGGCCAGCGCATCGCGAAGGGCGTTGATCATACGCTGACTGGCCTGCGGAGAGTTGACACCGAATGAACGCAACCACGCACGTGCCGTATCTTCGATCAAACGCGTCATCGCAGCCGATTCAAACGCGGCGTAGGTGAAACCCTTTGATGCAATGGTCATGTCAGTCATTCGTCTGGCCCTCCGGGCGGTGAACAATCAGCGGGACTTAACGCTTCGTTAAGGATGAATATCGCTGAAAAAACGCAGGATAATTTGCTCGAATCTGGGCGTTTTTGTGGCGTCGAGAATCTTTTGAAAACAAACCACTAACTTGCTGGCTTCGGACCTTCGGCCGTGATGTGATCGCGCCCTGCCATGATCTGATCAAGCGGTTTGACCGGCCAAGACAGAATTAGAAGCTTTTCATCGCGCGTCAGGCTTTCAACACCAAGCCGGGCAAGCTTTTCATAGATGATCCCGATTTCTATCGCGGTACGCGCATCAGGCTTGCGCACCGGCAACAAGGCCGAATGCAGTGCATTGGCGTAAGGATCTTCGATCAGGCGCAGCAACCCGTCTTTGACATCATCATCACCGCTCTCGGCATTGATCCGTGCCAACGCGCGAAGCTCTTCGGGGCTGTCATATTCTTCGGGGGTCACAAAAAGCTTCATCCGGCGCGCAGCCTTTCCGATGGCAAGGCTGCTGGAATAATGGGTCAGCCAAGGCGAAAGCACCAAACCGGCCAGAATGGGCGACAACCACCAGAAGAATGCCGTATCCACAAAGACAGCAATCGCGCCCCAGACAACACCAATCACAATAATCGTGCGATGGGTTTTAAGGGCGGCCTTGAACGGTACCCCGGCATCGTCGCGTTCCTGCGCGTCCCAACCCACCTGATTACCGGTCAGGACCGAAAACACGAACTGGGAATGGAGCATCATCATGATCGGGGCCTGCAAGGCAGAATACAGGGTTTCAAGAAGGCCACTGGCCAATACCATTACCCCGCCATACTGTTTGCGGTCGCGGCCAAGACAGACCATCAGGATCGAGATGATCTTGGGCAGCACCAGCATGCCGATGGTAAAGATCAGCAACACCAGCATTTCAAACGACCGATCCACCGGCCATTGCGGAAACATGGTGAACTGACCGGGGAAGAAGCTATAGGTCAGCTGGGTGTTCTGAAGGGTCGCAATCGTCGAGCTCAGCAACAGCAAAAGCCACAGTGGCGATGACACAAAGCTCATCACCCCCATAAAGAAATGCAGACGGCTTAGCGGTTTAAAGCCCGGCGCAACCATCAGCCGCGCATGCTGCATATTGCCCTGACACCAGCGCCGGTCACGGATGGCAAAATCAATCAGGTTGGGCGGCAATTCTTCCCAACTGCCTTCAAGCTGCGGGATCAACCAGCACCGCCAGCCTGCCTTGCGCATAAAGGCGGCTTCAACGAAATCGTGACTGAGGATATGACCACCCATCGGCGGTTTGCCCGACAGAACCGGCAGGCCACAGCATTCGATAAACGCCTTGGTGCGAATGATCGCGTTATGGCCCCAATAGTTCGAACTGCCCATGCACCAGAATGACAGACCCGCCGACATGGTCGGGCCATGCACGCGCGAAATGAATTGCAGGATACGGGCAAAAAGGGTCTGGCGGCCGGTCGGTTGCGGCGGGCTTTGAATGATCCCGGCATCCGGGTTGTTTTCCATCAGATAGGCCATATTGACCATGGCCTCGCCGGACATGACGCTATCGGCGTCAAAGACGATCATGTGATCGTAATTGGCGGCATAGGTCTCGCAGAATTCCTTGAGGTTGCCGGACTTGCGTTCGGTGTTCTCTGCCCGGCGGCGGAAGAAAATCTTGCCACGTGCATTCAGATCCGAGCAAGCCTTGGCCCATGCCATTTCCTCGGCAATCCAGATATCGGGATCGCGGGTATCAGACAGCACAAAGAAATGAAACGCATCAAGTTCGCCGGTCGCAGCGAGGCTTTCATAGCTCGCGCGCAAGCCCGCAAAGACACGGTTGGGGTCTTCGTTATAAACCGGGATCACCACCACATTCTTGGATCGCAGCCGGCCTTTGCGCACAATCGGCTTCAGGCGTTTGAGCGTGATGGCATCAAGTTTCAGCCCGCGCAAAACCAGCCCGACAATCCCGGTAAAGAACGACAACGAAATCCAGGCAAAGTTGATGGTAAAGAACGCCACAACCACCATTTCCATGATGGTCAGCTGATCCGCGCCCAGAACATCGGTCATCAGCCACGCCGCATAGGCAGTCGCCGCAATCGATGCCCCAAACAGGAAAATCCGCCGCGATCCGACACCGGGCCCGCGCAGTTTGACCGTCGGATCACAAAATGCGTCCTCTGATCGCTCTGCGGGTATGGTCCCTTTTCTGGGTGTGTTGGCGGCTTCTGTCATCTGGCTCTTCTGGGGTTATCTGTTTCTGGCAATTGAGGCGCTTGATCCCAGAGGATCAGAAGGCCCACGGCATGGTCCAGGTCTCGCTCAGGACCTTGTTTTGATACAGCAAGAAGACCCTGAGATTGCTTGATGTCGCATCCCCGGCATTGACCAGGTCAAAGAACACACGCACACCTCCATTTTCCGGATCGGGCAGGATGCGGATGTTACGGACCTCGCCCTTTGATGCGCTGATATCAGCCTGCAAATTATTGGCATCCTTGATGAAATAATCCAGATCGCCACCGGCAAAGTTCAGCACAAAACGCGTACCGGTCCGATCTTCATCACCTTGGCTGGCCAAACGCTGGATACGGGTATCGGTTGCTTGCGCCATGCCATGCAAACCTGTGCCATCGCGGGTCGCGGTAACACTGAATTCGACCTGCATTTCACCGCCGGCCGCCGGCTTGGTTTCCGGCACCCAATAAGCAACGATATTGTCGTTTGTTTCCGACGGACTCGGGATTTCGACCAGTTCGATATGGCCCTTGCCCCATTTGCCCTTCGGCGTCACCCAATAGCCCGGCTGCTGGTCAAAGCGTTTTTCCAGATCCTGATAGTGATCGAAATTGCGGTCACGCTGCAAAAGACCGAAACCGATGGGGTTTTCATCCAGAAACGAGCTCATCTGCAGGTGCTGGGGATTGTCCAGCGGACGCCACAACCATTCACCGCGGCCATTATTGATCAAAAGCCCGTCGCTTGAATGGACTTCACCGCGATAATCATCAAAGAACCGGCGGCGCTGTTCGCCAAACAGGAACATACCATTCAGCGGCGCAATGCCAATCTTCTCCACCCCATCGCGGAAGAACAGGTGGGCCTTGATGTCGGCCTGGCTCCGGTTGCCAGGCGTAATATCAAACTGATAGGCACCGGTTATCCGTTCACTGTCGAGCAACGCGAACACCGTGATGGTATTTGCGCCATCCTTTGGCTCGACAATCCAGAATTCACGAAAGACCGGGATTTCCTCGCCGGTCGGACCGGCAAGATCCACCGCAAGGCCCCGCGCCATCTGACCGATTGACTGGCCCTGACCCTGAAGGCGGAAATAGGACGCGCCCAGAAAACGGGTCAGCTCATCATTGCTGGTGACATCAGAAAGCGGATAGCGCAGGCGGAACCCGGCATAGTTCTGCGTCGAAAAATCGTTGCCCGACAGGCCAGTCTTGCCGAAATCAAACAGTCCGGCCGAGTAAGGAATGACCTGAACTTCACCGTCGCGCACCAGATTGATGGTTACCGGCACGTCATACATGGTGCCCGGATGAAACAGCTCCAGACTGAAATCCGTCTCGGCCGGATTAAAGAAGGCACGCTGCGACTTGAAGCGGATCTGTGCGTAATCTTCTGCGCTCAGGGCTGAAAGTGCCTCGGGCAGTTCGCGATGCGGATTAACGAACGGCTGTTTGGCCAGATTGCGCGCAAGGTTGGTCACCATTGCCGGATCGAACATCACCGGTTTGGAGACGTTTGGCTGTTTTTCGGCATCAGACACCGCATTCTCAACCGTATCTTCCGGTTGTGCTGCGGTGTCGGCTGTCTGTTCGGCCGGTGCAGTTTCCCCGGAAGCTGGAACTGGTGCTGAAACTGGCGCAGACGCATTTTCCTCGGCACTCTGTGGGACAGGTGCCGGATCACTTTCCTGTGCATGGATGGCCGCAGGCCCGCCGATCATGATCATCGCGGACGCGGCAGCCCCCAAAAGAACACGTCTGAGGGGCAGCTTGCTATGCTGCTGAAAATGTTGCGTCATGCTCTTATATGCTACCAACCGTTGGATTTTTCCGAATTTATTGGTTGCTGTTGTGCACAGAAAACAGGGCAGGAATGTGTCGTCATCAGGGTAAGAATCCGCAAAGCCACAACCGATCTGCTGCCCGAAAGGATTGCTTTAATCCCGGACATGTCATTGGCAAAGCGTCATTTTTGCATGGGCAGCAACGGAAAAACGCTGCAAAGAACCGCTTGACGGAAACGCAAAACCGTTTGTCAAACCGCTGATTGAAACGCGCTGTTTTCCGCGCTGGAATCGGCGTGCAATTCACGGGGTGAAATGTTGTGGCGCTGCTGGATGGCACGTGCCAGTGCCGTTGTGCTGCGATAACCGACTTGCCCTGCCACCGCCTGCAGCCTTTTGCCATCGCGCAACAACCCAAACGCCAGATCAAGGCGAATGGTTTGCAGGAAATCACCGGGCGATGTGCCCAGCAAATCGCGAAACCGGGCTGCAAAACTCGCCCGCGACATACCGGCAATTTCGGCCTGTCGTTCAACCGACCAGTTTTCGCCGGGTTTCTGATGAAGTTCACCCACCACGCGCGCAATCCGCGGATCACGCATGGCGGCCAGAATGCCCGGACGGACAAGGTTCTTGGCCTGACAATGGCGCAACACCATCAACAACAGCAGATCAACCAGAAGATTGATTGCCGTGCGTTGCCCGGGCTGCCCGCCCTTTGATTCCAAGAACAGCTGATCGGTGATGGCCTCAAGCCCGGGAAGCTCTTCAAAAGGCAAGAAAAGATATTCCGGCAAACCCAGTTTAGCGGGGCTTAGACCAATATCGGGGAAATCGAGATTGGCACAGACCATTGCAGCGCCACCTATGGGCGTCTCGATATCATGGGGAACCGGACATCCGAAAAGCACCACGCCGGGGCGATCCAGTATCGCCTTTTCGCGGCCGTCAAAAAGGACCCGCATCGTGCCACTTTGCAAAACATGCAGCATGCCTTGCTGTTGCGATGGAAGATCCGCTCGCCCCTGGTGATGGCTGCTGCCGCAATGGGTTCCGGCAAAAATCACATCACCACGCGGATGGTTTCCGGCAAACAGATCGGACAGGACATCCTTCTCAGACGAATTGCGCGCTTCCTCAGACAACAAGTCACTTCTCCGACGATAGGCTGTTTTCAGATTTCAAGACGCCCTCTTGATGAACCAGTTCCGTGATCGCCTGCCAGTAAAGACCCGGTGATCACCCCGTGAAGGAGATGAAAAAGATGACCAAACGTTCCAGTTTCATGCGTTCCGCAGCCCTCGCCGCCGTCCTGGGTATTTCTGCAGTTGGCAGCATTGTCGCCATCAGCGCACCGGCATCAGCCGCACAGGAAGTCCACATTGTTGAAGGCTACGCCCTGCAGGGTTTTGACCCGGTTGCATACTTCACCGTAGGTGCCCCGACCCCGGGCAACTCCGAGTTCAAGGCCGAGCACGGCGGCGCGACCTATCGCTTTGCCAGCGCTGAAAACCGTGACCTGTTCAATGCTAACCCGGAAAAATACGCACCGCAGTATGGCGGGTTCTGTGCCTTTGGTGCGGCAATGGGTCGTAAATTCGGTGCCGATCCGCAGGCATGGCGCATCGTTGACGACAAACTTTATCTGAACCTGAACAAGGAAATCCAGCAGCGCTGGGTTGCCGATATCCCCGGCTTCATTCGCGGTGCTGATCACAATTGGGAAATCATCGAAACGATCGAAGACGCCAAACTCGCTGATGAGAAAATGGCCCCCAAAGGCCTGACCATCGGCGCACAATAATCCCGGGCGCGGAATGCCCTGATCCGGGTTCCTCCCTGGCTCCCTGTTGCCCGGTATGACAATGGCCGGCCCGAATGAACGGGCCGGCCATTTGTTTTTTTTTGATCTGTAAATGGTGCGATCAGTATCCGACCGCACAACCATCCTTGCGCGGATCCGAACCCGCAACGTACCCGGCATCGGTCTTGGCAATCAGCTGCGCGCCGCCAAATCCGAAATTGGTGCTGTCGGGCGTTTCGACCTTGATGACATGGCCCTTGGCCTTAAGCGCATCAATCACCTCAGCACCGACAGATGTTTCCACGGCAACATTCAGCCCCGAAAGCGCCTGCCAACGCGGCGCATCGACCGCGGTTTGCGGGTCCTGCCCCCAAAGCTGGGTACGGAGCGTCATCTGCAAATGGCCCTGTGCCTGCATCGGGCCGCCCATGACGCCAAAGCTCATGACCGGATTGCCATCAAGGCCCATCAGGAAGGCCGGAATGATCGTCTGGAACGGACGCTTGCCGCCCTTGACCAGATTGGGATGACCGTCTTTGAGGCTAAAGCCGTGACCACGGTTCTGCAGGCTGATCGAGGTGCCCGGCACCACGACACCAGACCCAAAGCCCATATAGTTCGACTGGATGAACGACACCATCATGCCGTTTTCATCAGCCGTAGTGACATAAACCGTGCCACCATGTTTGGGGGCACCTGCCTTGAAATCCTGTGCCTTGTTGGCATCAATCAATGCCGCCCGCGATTTCAGGTAATCATCGGACAAAAGATGTTCGACCGTAACATCGGTCATATAATCAAGGTCGGCAACGAATTCGCGCATATCGGCAAAGGCCAGTTTCATGGCCTCGATCTCAAGATGAAGCGCCTCGACCGAGTCCGGCTCATAATCGGTAATGTTGGTATGGCGCAAAATGCCCAGCGCGATCAGGGCCGAAATCCCCTGCCCGTTTGGCGGGATTTCATGCAGCTTCACATTGCCAAAGCTTTGCGAAATCGTACCAACCCAATCGGCCTTGTGATTGCCAAGGTCTTCCTCAGACAGGGCCGCACCATGTTCCTTGGCAAAGGCGGCAATCTTGCTGGCCAGTTTGCCGCGATAGAAACTCTCGCCCTTGGTTTCGGCGATATCAATCAGGCTTTCGGCCGCGTCCTTGTTGACAAACAGCTCGCCCGCCTTGGGGGCCTTGCCACCCGGCAGGAACGCCTCGGCAAAGCCAGGCTGCTTGCCAAGCAAATCGCCGCCCTTTTCCCACAGGGTGGCGATGATTGGCGATACGGCAAAGCCGCGGGTCGCGTATTCAATCGCTGGCTCGAACAGTTTTTCGAACGGCAGCTTGCCGAACTTCTCTGAAATTTCACGCCAAGACGATACCGCACCCGGTGTGGTGACCGATTCCCAGCCGCGCTGTGGCATGGTGTCAGAACCGGCAAAGCGTTCCGGGTTCCAAGCCGCAGGCGCACGGCCCGATGCATTCAGACCATGCAGTTCCTTGCCATCCCAGATAATGGCATAGGCATCCGATCCAAGGCCGTTACCGGTCGGTTCAACCACGGCAAGCGCAATCGCGGATGCAAGTGCGGCATCGGCGGCATTACCACCGGCCCACAGCATGCGCAAACCGGCCTGGGCTGCAAGCGGCTGGGATGTTGAAACCATATTGCGCGCCAGCACCGGGGACCGGCGTGAAGCATAAAGCGCGTCGTGACGAAGTTTCATGGAAGTCTCCTAATCCTTAATCGCCGTCTTGTTCATCGGTGGCAGGACGGACTTTTTTGCGCATCTTCAGAACCGAACGGACACTGAAGATGACTGAAAGAAGGGCCGCCGCCAGCAGGACTGCGGAAATCGGACGGGTAAAGAACACCGTCCAGTCGGCATCACTCATCAGCGCGCGGCGCAGGTTGGTCTCGGCAATCGGCCCCAGAATGACACCCAGCACCAGCGGCGCCAGCGGATAATCAAGCGACTTCAATCCATAGCCGACAAGTCCAATCGCGCCGAGCAGATAAAGATCCGTCACCCGGTTATTGAGCGCAAAGGCCCCGATCACGCAACAGATCATGACAGTCGGCACGATGAACTGTTTGGGAATGTCGGTCACGCGCAGGAACAGGCGCATCGACAGCACGCAAACCACCAGCATCATGAGCGATGCCACAACCATGGCAACGAACATTCCATAGGCCAGATCGGCATTGTCCATGATCAGACGCGGACCCACCGAAATGCCATGCACCATAAGGGCCGCCATCAGGATGGCATCGACTGCTGATCCCGGAATACCCAGTGCAATCATCGGAATAAGGCCGCCACCGGCCGTGGCAGAGTTCCCGGCTTCGGACGCAATCACGCCATCGGGATTGCCCTTGCCAAATTCATCGGGATTTTTGGAACTGCGCTTGGCCTGATCATAGGCCAGAAGGTTCGCGATCGAACCACCGGCACCCGGAAGAGCCCCAATAAACACACCAATAAGCGAGGAACGCACCAGATTGACCGGATGCATCAGAACTTCACGCATGACCGCCCAAGTCTTGAATTCGATGACATCGGGAATAAGCGCATCGCTGCTTGGGCCTTTGCCATGATCCTCAAGCTCGCCCATCAGCTGACTGATGGCAAAGATCCCGATCAAAACCACAAGGAACGGCAGACCCGGCATGAGGATCGACGACTCAAATGTCAGACGCGGCTGGCCCATCATCGGGTCGGGGCCAATGGTCGCAAGACCAAGGCCAATCACCCCGGCAATCAGACCGCGCATCAGCGAATTGCCCACAAGGCTTGCGACAATGGTCAACGCAAAGACGATCAGCGAGAAATATTCCCAAGGGCCAAGCTTGACCGCAATCATCGCAAGCGGCGGAGCCGCAATGATCAGAACGATGGTCGAAATGACAGTCCCGAAGAAGGACGACCAGACACCAAGCGAAAGGGCGCGTCCCGGTTCACCACCGCGCGCCATCGGATAGGCATCAAAGGTGGTTGCGACTGAACTTGGCGTGCCCGGAATCCCCAAAAGTGCGGCACTGATCAGGCCACCGGTATACCCGCCGACATAAACCGACAGCATCACCGAAACGCCCTGCAACGGACCCATGGTAAAGGTCAGCGGCAAGGTCAGAATGATCGCCATGGTCACGGTGAAGCCCGGAATTGCGGCTGCGACGATCCCGGCAACGGAACCGATCAGCATGTAAATCAGGGTATCGAATGCGAAAACCTGATGTGCACCGGCAAGAAATGCATCCAACATCATCGTAAAACTTTATCTAGCCCGCAAACAGCACGCCGCGCGGGAGGAACACGTTAAAGACTTCTGCAAACAGCATGTTCAAGCCGACCGAGAAAATCACGGCGGCGATCAGTGACTGGAAGAGGGTCTTTTTGGAAATACCTGCGATCATCAATTGCGCGATCAGCAGAAACACAAAGGTGGTCAGCGAAAAGCCACCAAGCGGCAGCAACAGCAGATAGACCACCAGAAGCCCGAACAGCGCAAAGGAATAGCGCCGGGCAACCAGCCATGCACCCAATGACGACCCAAGACGGTTTGCACCCCCGGCCTTGCGGATATCAATCACCGCACGCACCGCTGCGATCAGGCATAAAACCGCAAGCACGCCGAAAACCAGTTCCGGGAAGGAACCCGCCCCAAGCGGCTCCCAGCGTGAGGTCGGCAAGGTGCTGGCACGCAGGCTCAGAAACGCAGCACCCAAACCGATAACGATATAGGAAATCAGCCGTGCGACTTCAGTTCTTGCACGAAGAGCAGCGGACGCACCTGCGTCCGCTGCTGCTGCTTTCGCAGTCGACTGACTCATCCCTGAAGTTTGCCGACAACTTTGTCGACTTCACCGTCAAGTTTATCGAGATAGGCTTTGTATGCCTCGTGACCGAGATAGATGTCAGCCGAACCGGCATTGGTCATCTTTTCGCGGATATCAGGCAGGGACATTGCCTTTTCAAGCGCAGCATCAAGAGCCTCGACGATCTCGTCCGGGGTACCGGCCGGAAGAACAACACCACGGGTCACCGCCATCGAAAGATCATAACCCTGTTCGGCCATGGTCGGCACGTCCGGCTCTTCGGAGGTACGTTCTTCGGTGCCGACACCAGCAAAGATCAGGTCGCCGTTTTTCACAAACTCGCTGGCCGATGCAACGTCACCGATCACGATGTCAACATTGCCGCCAACAGCCGCACGGATACGCTCGCCAGTGTCGCGGAAACCGACATAGCTGAACTGAACGCCAAGGGCTTCTTCGATCATTGCCATGTGAAGATGCGGAACACCGCCAAGGGTCACACCGGCGCGCACGGCCCCCGGGTTTGCTGCGGCATATGCCTTCAGCTCTTCCAGGTTGGAGAAGTTGTCATTCTTCGACAGCACCAGATACTGCGGCGACGACGTCACCAGAGCCACCGGAATGAAGTTTTTGTAGCTGAGCTCGGTGATGCCAAGCTTGTTGGCGGTGTAAAGGCCTTCGTGGATCTGCGAAATGGTATAGCCATCTGCCGGACGTTTGGCGAATTCGGCCAGACCAACGGTGCCACCAACACCCGGCATATTGACGATCGGCACGGCCTGACCAGTGACTTCCGACAGACCCATGGCGACGATGCGCATCAGCGTGTCACTGCCGCCACCCGGGCCCCAAGGCACGATGAATTCGATCGGTTTTTCTGGATAGTCCTGCGCCTGCGCCGGACCTGCGATGGCTGCGGCCAACAAACCGGCAGCGACTGCAATCTTGCGGAACATGTATCTTGCCTCCTGATATCTCGCCTGAAATTCGTGAACCATTACTACTTTGGTTTAATCTATTTGTCGGGACATTGTTGGCAGCAACAAACCAATTTCGCAAGCGCAAAAATAATATTTGGCTTTAAACAAGGATTATGTTGCAGATTTTTACCAAAGATGGATAGTACCACTTATTAATTGATATCATAATTGGTACGGATTGGTTCGAATGTTTGAAATGGATGGCGCCATGAGCCTCTATCTCGTCTGGGGCGCAGCCATGCTGTTTGCTGGCGTCCTTGGCGGGATCATGGCCGGGCTTCTCGGTGTTGGCGGCGGGATTGTGATTGTCCCGGTGCTTTATCATTTTCTGACCACCATGGGCGTCGATGAAAGCCTTCGCATGCAGGTCGCTGTTGCCACATCGCTGACCACAATCATTGCCACAGCAATCTCATCAACGCGCAGCCACTATAAAAAGGGCTCGGTCGATACAGCGCTTCTCAAACATTGGGGCCCGGCGATCATAGTTGGCGTGATCCTTGGCACAGCAATCGGCGGATTGGCCGATGGCCGGGTTCTGACCATCGTGTTTGCCGTTGTCGCCCTGATCGTGGCTGGCAACATGATCCTTGTGAAAGACCGCGAAACCAACGAGACCAAAAACCCGCCAAAATCCGTCTGGGCGGTACTTGGGGTGATTGCCGGCAGTCTTTCGGCCATGATGGGAATTGGCGGCGGCACCATTTGCGTGCCGGTCCTGAATTTCCTGGGTTACGACATCCGCCGCGCGGTTGGCACTTCGGCCGCGATTGGCCTTATCATCGCCCTTCCCGGTACCATCGGCTATGCGATGTCCGGCATTGGTGTCGATGGTCGCCCGCCATTTTCAATTGGCTATGTCAATGTTCTGGCGGCGGCCCTGCTTATTCCGATGACGGTACTGTGTGCACCGATCGGGGCACGCATAGCCCACACCATTCCGCGCCGGGCATTGCGCATGTGCTTTGGCCTGTTTCTGGCGATCACGTCTGCGCGGATGTTCTATGACCTTCTGAGCTAGGCATCCTTGCAAACATCTGGGAACAAACAGGAATTGTATATGCTTGTTCTTAGATAAACCAATGGCTTACAATGATAGGTGCGCATTGGTTCGCCAATAGAAACGCATTCGGAAACGTCGATAGAAACGCCATAAAAAATGACCAAAAACCATGACTGAATTCGCGACCCAGGCGCTGGCAGAAAAGCTCAAGACCGGCTTTGCACAGGGGGACTTTGTCAAGGACGGGCGTGTGATCGCCGAACGCACCCTTGCCGAAAAGCTTGATGTCGGTCGCCGGGCGCTTCGCAAGGCGCTTGATCAGCTTGAATCAGAAGGCCTCATCTGGCGTCGCCAGGGTCAGGGCACCTTTGTTGGAACCCCGCCGACCCCGCGCCTGCGCAAGCTTGAAGGACTGGCCACCAAAACCAGCCCGTTTGAAATCATGGAAGTCCGTCAGGAAATCGAACCATCGATGGCCCGGTTCGCTGCCCTTCGCGCCTCACAAGGCGATATCGACGCCATGCGCAGCATGGTCGAAAAGGCCGCCCGTGCGACCACACAGGCCGAATACGAAAAATGGGATGCGGCCTTTCATCAGCGCCTGGCCGAATCGGTCAAGAACACGCTGTTTCTGGCGGTGTTTGAGGCCGTCAATGCGGTCCGCCGCGAAGCGGCATGGGCTCGCCTGCGTGAAAGCAGCCATTCAGACACATTGATCGAAGAACTCAGCGCCCAGCATCGCGACATCATCAACGCGATTGAGCAACGCGACCCCAAACGCGCCGAAGACGCCATGCGCCGCCACCTGTCCGAGGTGGAACACGCACTGAAACAAACCTGATCTGATAACGATTTTTTTGCGGTCAGCCCTGCGGCGCAAAGTCCGCAAACATGCCGTGGTACGCCTTAAGCGGCGGCTTGGCATAGGCGCCTGCCTTGCTTGTGCGAAGCCCCAGAAACGCCATGGCCTCGATCATCTTGACCGCGGCACTGACCCCGTCAATCACCGGTACGCCAAGCTCCTCGGTCAGGCGATCGGCGATATCGGTCATTCCCGCACAGCCCAGAACAATCGCCTCGGCATAATCATCAGCAAGGCAAATCTCCGCCTGCTTTTTAAGTGCAGCGTATGCCGCCTTGGCGTTAGCCCCTTCGAAATCCAGCGTCCGCACACCGGCCGCCCGGACGACACATTGCGATGACGCCCCGTATTTCGACACCAGATGTTCAAGCGGCCGGACCGAAACCGGCATCGGGGTAACAATCGCAAAGCGCGATGACACGGCCGCCGCCATACGCAGGGCCGCCTCACATAGCCCCAGCACTGGCGCACCGGTCAGACAGCGCGCAGCATCGACCCCGGTATCATCAAAGCACGCCACCACATAGCCGCCAATTGGATCAGATTCCTGTTCGGGTGCAGCTTCGAGTTCGCGAATGACCGAAAGCAATCCGACACTGGCAAAGGCCTCGTCGTAATAGCCCTCAATACTATCCGGTCCGAAAGTCGGGTTGAGTGCTAAAACCTGTGTTGTCGGCCCAACAATCCTTTGCGCCTGTTCGCCGACCTTTTTGGTAAAGCCGGTCGACAAGTTGGGATTGATAACGGCAATGCGGCTCATGCTTTTTGTCCTTTGCGGCGGCGCATGATGGCAACCGTGCCCAATGCCAGTGCAATCACCAGGAAGGAGAACCCGGTGGTCACCGTGCCCAGCGCATAAAGTACCGGTGTGGTGACGTTGGTTGTCATGCCATAGATCTCAAGCGGCAGGGTATTGAGTGCGCCAGCCGTCATCAGGGTGCGGGCAAATTCATCGTAGGACAGGGTGAACGAGAACATCGCAACCCCGATCAGGCTTGGCCCCACCATCGGCAAAACAACATATTGAATGGTTTGCCAGTTGCTTGCGCCCAAATCGCGTGCGGCTTCCTCATAAGACGGATCAAACCGGTTAAACACCGCAAACATGATCAGAAGACCGAACGGGAACGTCCATGTCAGATGCGCACCAAGGGCGGAAGTAAACCATTGCGGCTGCCATTCAACGATATTGAACAGCAAACCGATGCCCAGCGAAATCAGGATCGACGGTACAATCAGGCTGGCAATCGCAAGATAAAAAATCACGCTGTCGCCCCGGAACCGCTTGCGGAACGCAAGACCGGCCATGAAGGACACTACAACCGTTACAACCATGACAATCAGGCCAAGCTTAAGCGATCTGCTGAACGATCCGCCAAAGTCACCAACGGCCTGTTGTTCAAACAGATTGCCAAACCAATGGAACGAGAACCCGTTCATCGGGAAGGTCAGACCGCCATTCTCCCCCTGAAAGGACAGAATGAAAATCGTCAGCATCGGGCCATAAAGAAACAGCACGAACAGCGTAAAAAATGCCGCAAGGAAATAGAAGCTGGTCGGACGGCGTTCACGGGTTTTGGTGAGTAATGCCATGATCACAGCTCCTTGCGGATATCAACAAGACGCAACAACGCGGTCACGATCAGCAAAACCGTGATCAGCAACACCACCGCACTGGCGGCTGCGGCCGGATATTGCAGAAGTCCGATTTCATTGGAAATCTGCAAACCGACCGAGGCACTCTGCCCGCCACTCATCAAACGGACCGTGATGAAATCACCCATCACCACCGTAATGACAAAGATCGATCCAATGGCAATGCCCGGCTTGGACAGCGGGACGATGACGGATTTTAGGGTCTCGAACCCGCTGGCACCTGCATCGCGCGCCGCCTCGATCAAGGACCGGTCAATGCGCATCATGGAATTGAAGATCGGAACCACCATGAACAGGGTGTAGAGGTGAACATCTGCCAACACGACTGCGAAATCGGAAAACAGAAGGAATTCAAGCGGCTGATCGACAATCCCCAGATTGATCAGAGCAGAGTTCAAAAGCCCGTTACGCCCAAGGAACGGGATCCACGAAATCATGCGAATGATGTTCGACGTCCAGAACGGAATGGTGCACAGCATGAACAAAACGATCTGCCAGGTCAGACTGCGCACATGAAACGCCAGGAAATAGGCCACCGTAAATCCGATCAGCAGGGTAAAGACCCAGGTCAGAGCAGCATATTTCAGGGTATTGAGATAGATGCTCCAGGTGACCGAGGAGCCCAGCAGGTACTTGTAATTCTCTAAAATGAAGTCCGGCAGTATGCGATATTCGTCATAGTCCCAGAAACTGACCACAACAATGGTCAGAAGCGGGATGACAAGAAACACCGCAAAGATCAGCGCCATCGGCGAGATCAGGAAATAGGACGATCTTTTTGACGTATCAGAAGCCATGCTCTGTCCTTGAAACCCTGCCAGAAAACCAAAAAGTAAAAACGAATAAATGGGCCCGACATGCTGTCGGAAAATTGAAAATGTAAAATCAGAAAGTCGAGATGACGGGCGCGACCAAAGCCGCGCCCACCAGATATCTGTCGCAAATTATGCTGCGATGAATTCGTTCCACTTGCGGACCATGTGCTTGTTCTCGTCCATGACAGAGTTCCAGCACGCGACCGAGCCCATACGCTCTTCGTAGGAACCGCCATCGCGAACCGCACCAGCTTTTTCCATGACCTTGCCTTCCGGGCTGAGGATGTCACCTTCGGCGGCTTTGCCTTCCATCCAGAAGCCCCACTCGTCTTCGGACATGAACTTCTTCGCGGTTTCCGGTGCTGCGCTGTAGTAACCCTGACGGTTAAGATACGCACCAACCCAGCCCGACAGGTACCAGTCGATATACTCGTAGGCTGCTTCAAGCTCGAGACCAGAAAGGTGCTTGGCAAGACCGATGCCGCCACCCCATGCACGATACCCTTCCTTAAGCGGCTGGTATTTGCAGGCGATGCCTTTGGAACGCACGGCCGCAACGGCCGGCGACCACATGGACTGAATGACGACTTCGCCAGATGCCATCAGGTTGACCGACTCATCGAAGCTCTTCCAGAAGGCGCGGAACTGACCGGCTTTCTTGGCGTCGATCATGACCGCGATGGTCTTGTCGATTTCTTCCTGGGTCATGTTGCCCTTATCGCCATAGGTGACTTCGCCCATGGCTTCGCACACCATCGCCGCATCCATGATGCCAATAGACGGAATGTTCAGGATCGATGCCTTGCCCTTGAATGCCGGATCAAGCAGATCGGCCCAGCTGGTGATTTCGCGATCAATCAGGTCAGGACGAATACCAAGGGTATCTGCGTTATAAATGGTCGGGATCAGGGTCATCCACTGGGTCGGGGCAGATGCAAACTCGACACTGTCGGCACCTTCAACGAAACCAACCGTATGCGGCGCGGTACCTTGCGCGATTTCTGAATCCGGGGTCAGTTTGCCATCAATGAACAGCTTGGAGATGTACTGATAGTTTTTCAGCTTGGTGGTATCCATCGGCTGCATGGTGCCGGCCGGGAAGACCTTCTTACAGATCCAGTATTCGATATCGGCAATATCAAACGAGTTCGGCTGGGTCACGGCGCGCTGGGCAACCGCATCCGAATCAAGGGCAGTCATCTGAAGGGTAAAGCCAAGATCTTCTTTGACCTTGTCCGCAACGGCGTTGATGTTCGAAACACCAGTACCGAACTGACGCAGGGTAACGTCCTTGATGTTCTGCGCCCAGATGGTCGGGAAGCCGGTGATGGCACCCGAACCGATAGCCGCACCGGTTACAACCGCTGCACCCTTAACGAAGCCACGGCGTGAAACGCCGGTTTCCGTCTCGATTGTTTTCTTCGAAATTTTCTTTTCGATCGTCATGTGAAGCACTCCTGATAGCTTGTTGGTTTATTTCATTCAGGCCAGAACATGGGCATGTTCCGGCTTCCAATAGGCGATGAATTTGTCCAGTCGCCTGACCGGTGCCTGCCGAAATTCGCTTTCGGTCTTCATTAGGGTTATTTCCTTGCCGTCGGCTGTCGTTGCGACAATCCTGACCCACAGGCCGAGATACTCGACCGTGGTAATTTCGACAGGGATCTGACCGTTCTTGCTGTCTGCTGGTGGCGTTTCGTCCAGACCGATCAGGTCGGTACGAATGGTGAATTCGATATCCTCGCCCGCCTTGCCGTCAGCAAAACCGGGCAGGAAGAAACTGTCCGGACCGCGCGCAAGCAACGTGCCTGCCGGGCCGGATTCCGAAACGGTGCCTTTGAAGATGTTCTGGCCGCCCATGAAATTCGCGATGAAGCGCGATTTGGGCTGGTTAAAGATTTCGTGCGGGGTGCCTTTCTGGCGAATGATCCCGTCTTCCATCACAACCACCATGTCCGAAAGGGCCAATGCCTCGTCCTGTGCATGCGTGACGTGAACGAATGTAATGCCCAATTCCTGCTGAAGGCGGCGCAATTCATCACGCATGCGCGCCCGCAGGAACGGATCAAGGGCCGAAAGCGGCTCATCAAGCAACAGCACGGACGGCTCGGTAATCAGGGAACGCGCCAAAGCAATACGCTGTTGCTGCCCGCCAGAGAGCTGGTCGGGCTTGCGATCTGCAAATTGCTCCATATGGACCCGGGCCAACATCTCTTTGGCCCGATCTTTACGATCCGATGGGGAGACACCTTGCATCTTGAGGCCAAAGGCAACGTTCTCCGCACAGGTCATGTGCGGGAAAAGTGCGTAATTCTGAAACATCATTGCCGTGCCGCGTTTGACCGGCGGCAGTTCGGTCACATTGCGATCCCCGATCAGAAGATCGCCCTCGCTGATCACTTCATGACCGGCGATCATGCGCAGCGTGGTTGACTTGCCGCACCCGGACGGACCAATCAAACAGCAATACGCCCCTGCCGGAATTTGCAGATCAATCGATTTCACTGCCTGTGTGCTGCCGTAGAATTTACTGACAGCAATCAATTCAATGGCCCCGTTGCCCGTCATCCGCTCACCCGTCGCTGCATGCAAAATTGTTAACAATCATGTCAGCGATCTAAGGCAAGATGCGTGCCACTTGATTTCATTGGCAGTTTTTCAACGAGTCCCGCCAAGCTGTCAAAACTGGCGCGTTTGTTAGGGCTCTCATTCTGCCCGTTTTATGTCCACTTTATGCATATTTATTAATCATCGTGATTTATATGCGAAAATTATAATCATCTTCGTCCCTGTACGGAAAATAAAGAACCATTTTATGTTGTGCAAATCGTCAACAATTTTGTAGAAATAGAGAACCACCCAACGAACATGAACGATGGAAAGTATCGTCACGATGGCCAAGGCCGAACAGACCGGCAGCTATAAAGGCAGCGAAAAGCTGCGCCCGGAGGAAATGATCTATCACGAGATGCTCGACGCGATCCTGGATCGCCGTCTGGAGCCGGGCATGAAGCTCATCGAGGAAGATCTTGCCAAAACCTTTGGGGTCAGTCGTGCACGCATCCGTGCGACTTTCCTGCAGCTCGCCCATGACAAGCTGATCAATCTGGTGCCCAATCGCGGCGCCTTTGTCGCTGAACCGACCATTGACGAAGCCATCGAAGTCTTTTCCGCGCGCCGCATGATCGAAGATGGCGTTGCGCGCAAGGTCGCCACCAGCATGACCCCCGAACGCGCCGAACAGATCAAGGCGCATCTGGATCGCGAACATGATGCCCATCATCGCGGGGATCATCGGGCTGTCATCATTCTGTCGGGTGAATTCCACCTGTTGCTGGCACGGCTTAGCGGCAATCTGGTGATCGAGGAATTCCTTGAACGCCTGATCCTGCGCACGTCGCTGATTATTGCCATGTATGAAAGCCCGCAACCGGTCGATTGCTCCCACACAGAACATGACCAGCTGCTCAATGCTCTGCTTAGTGGCGATCCCGATGTCGCGGCGGCTGAAATGTCGCGCCACCTTGATGCCATCCGCGATCGCCTGCAATTGCAGCGGCCCAAGCCGGGCAAAACCGATTTTGCCAGCATCTTTGGCCGAATCCCGACCTCGGAAGCCAGCTAAGCCTCTTGGCAATTTCCGGTAACGCGCGCCATTCGCTACCCGCGCATATTCCGTTCACGCATCACGCGGAACCCCGCTTGGATCCTCGCTACCGCGGTGATATTTGAACGTGCCCGTCGATGTGCCGATTACATTGCCATTCGCGTCATAGGCGGTTGCCTCGGTGAACACCACCTTGCGTCCGCCGCCCTGCTTGCGGGCAACAACCCGGACCAAACCATCCCTTGCCATCCCAAGGAAATTGGTGGTCAATGACAGGGTCAGGGATTTGCGCACATTGCCCGGCACAGGGCAGAAACACACAGAATAGCCAGACGCTGTATCCATAAGGGTTGTCAGCACGCCACCATGCAGAATCCCGGCGCGGTTGCAGTGATGGTTTTGCACGTCAAGTTCGACCACCGCGTGGTCTTCCGCCCATTCCACCAGGCGATAGCCAAGATGATCCTGCAATCCGCTGCCATGGGCCTGTTCATAGGCCAGATTATCGTGCGTGCCGGTCATGTATAAACCATCCCTATCGTAAAACTCACCAAGCTATAGCAGAAATCGCTGAGCGCCGAAAACCGCGATGAGTCGCATGCCTTGGCCGGCCACGACACCGCTCCCAACACAGCGCAAAACCGGCTGGAAAACCGCATTCCTTAATCAATGTTAGGCGATGCAACATGAAATAACGATTTTATTTCAAAGCGATAACAACACCGTTCTCCAACCAAGAACGGGATAGCGGTGAAACGAGAATAGTCGTTCGAACCGGCTGTCGGTATATCTGTAGTCACCCCAGACACAAACGGTTCTACAAGGATCAAAGCCATGACGACAATTGCTTACAAAGACACCACCAGCATCGAACGCGAAGTCCGTATCGGTTGGTTCACCAGCTTTGTTCGTGCCCTTCAGGTTGCCGTGATCATGAAAGCATCCCAGGCCAAAAACCACGCAGAACTGACTGCGGACTGGAACAAGGCATGGCGTCAGGTTGAAGGTTAAGGCACCTGCCTTTACGTATCGTTTGAGGATGGTGCGACGGTCCTTACATCATCGCGCCCTCAAACTGCTTGACGCTTCGGGTTGAACCACCGACAACGGTTCCATGCAAAAGTTTGATATCGTGACCATCCGGCTTTTTGTCGCCATCGTGCGCGCCGGAAGTATCAATGAAGCTGCCCGGCGCGAACATATCGCGACTTCGGCAGTTTCGCGCCGTATTGGCGAACTTGAAGCCATGTTGGGCGTCAAACTTTTGCGCCGCCTGCCACGCGGGGTCGAGCCGACCGAAGAAGGCACGATCTTTGCCCGTTATGGCGAAAAGCTTCTGGGCGATCTGAACCATCTTTCCAACGAATTGCGCGATTTCAACGCCGGTGAAAAGGGCAAGATCTATCTTGCCGCAGTCACTTCGGCGATTTTGACCGGCCTGCCATCCTTCTTGGCCGATTTTGAACGAGATTTCCCCCACATCACAGTTGATGTCCGTGAACTGACGTCACGCGAAAGTGCCGAGGCCGTCCGTGAAGGCCGCGCTGATCTGGCAATTCTGGCCGATAACAGCCCGCTTGGCGATCTGTCCCATGATGTGTTCTGTGATGATCCGATCTGGGTTGTAACGCCCAAGGGGCATCCGTTGATCCCAAATGCCGATAATCCAAAACCGGTGAAATTTTCCGAAGCCGCCAAATACGACATCATCTCACTGCATGAAGGCGGCGTGATTGATGATCTGATTTCCGAGGCCGCATCGAAAATCAAACTCGACATGCATCCACATATCAAGGTCGTGCGATTTGGCTCTTTGCGGCAAATGATTGCGGCGGGTCTCGGGATTGGTTTCCTGCGCAAAAGCTCGGTCGCGGGCTATATCGGGCACATGAACATCGCTGGCGCGCCGATTGCCGATGACTGGGCCAAACGCCAATTACTGATCGCCCACGAAGGCAACGCCAATCTGACCAGTGCCGCACGCCTGTTTCGTGATTATCTTCTGCGCAAATCGGCGGAAACTCAGTTCAAACCGGTTTTGGGCTGATCCTGCTCGTCAGGCAGAACGCTGTGCGCGTTCCGCCCAAAGGTCCTGTCCACTCGGGCCCAACGGCACTGCCATGCCGCCAAAACGCGCCACATGACGTTCGGCTTCTGCCAGAACAAGACCGGGCAATTCAGACCACTGACCGATCGGTGCCAGCACCTCGACACGTTCATCTGATTTAACATCAAGCAGTTCAGGCAGATCTTCACGCGCGTGCGTTCCACCACCTGCAAGCATAGGCACAATAATCGCCTGCCTGTGGGCGGCGATGTCGCGCCAATCGCCAAGCGATGGCGATCCTTCGATATTGCCAATGCAGATTTCAGCACCAACGCAAATCCGCCCCAGACGATCTGCAAGTTTGACTGTTTCGGGAAGCGGATCGGTCAGGGTTTTCAAGCCGTGCGGAACAAGAAAGACAGATGTTTCAGAAAGGCTCCAGCCACGATTGCGTGCTGATGCATGAACATGCGCCGCAATCATTTCACAAAAACCCGGAAGGTTGATGGCCGGTGGCAGGATGACAGCATCGCCGAGCCCCGCCTCGTGCAATTTGGCTGGCAGTTCTTCGAACACCAGATAGCCTTCACTGAAGAATAGCGGGAAAACAATCAGACGATTGGCATCAGCCGTTTCCTTTAGGTTTTCAAGCTGATCACTGACAGAGGGTTGGCTTCGCATATATCCGTGGCTGACACGGCCATTCCAGTCAGGTGCAATTGTCCGCGCAAGGTCCCCTGCCGGATCACCGCCATTACCGCTGTTGCCATGGGACACCATCATGAGTGTCGGCATTTCGAAATGTGGCATGCATCTCACCATAGTCTGCATTGTCTAAAGCGTAGTTTCATATACGCATCATGCAACCATCTGGATCGCCGGACGGGCAAAAACCCCTGTTTTGGCGCGAAAATTTCATTGCACCAGATCCCATCGCGGCTGATCGCCAAAGCGGTCCTGGATGAATTCAACCAGCAACCTGATACGCGCAGCAAGCTGACGGCTGGGCGGATACAAAAGATACAGGGACAAAGGACCCGGCGCATAATCGCAAAGAACACTGACCAGTCGCCCGGTCTGCAATTCCGGCCCGGCGATAAATGTCGGTAATTCGGCAATGCCCAGCCCGGCAAGGGCCGCATCACGCAACACTTCCGCGTTGTTGCAGCAAAACACGCCATTGACCTGTACCGCGACCGGCCCGTCCGGACCGGTCATTTTCCAGCGCGCCCCGGATGGCAGGTTGCCGTAATGCAGACAGGGTAACCGCGCCAGATCACGAATGTCGGCCGGTTCCCCATGCATTCGAATAAACTCGGGCGACGCGCACAGCACGCGACGCATCGGCACGATTTCATGATCGATCAGGGCAAGGGTTTCTGTCGGGCGGCTGATACGCACGGTCATGTCAAAGCCATCTGCCACCGGATCAATAAAGTGATCATCAAGCGACAGTTCGACCCGGATATCAGGATAGGTCCGGGCAAAATCGACCAATGCCGGCCCCAGATGCAACGTGCCAAAAGACATTGGCGCATTGATCCGGATATCCCCGGAAGGGTGATCGCGATGTTCGCGGATGGAGTCTTCTGCGTCCCCCAGATCGGACAGAATGGCTTTGGCCCGCTGATAAAAGGCCTGTCCGCTTGGCGTGACCGAAACTTTGCGCGTTGTCCGGTTCAGCAATTGAACGCCAAGATCATCTTCAAGTGCCGCCACCGCACGGTTGACCTGCGAACGTGATTGTCCGATCGCACGCGCGGCAGAAGCAAAACTTCCTTCTTCAACCACGCGCACGAAACTCTTGAGGCTGGCCAGTTTGTCCATGGTGCGTCTTCCTGTTTATCGCCCCGGTTGGTTCAGATTGTCGCATAATATGCAACACAATGGCGATAATTACACGAATTGTCTCCTCAGTTGAAAAGGGTATTCTGCCTTCAACAACAGACAACCTCATGGAGGTAGAAGATGCTTATTAAAGTTGATGCTGATACCCGCGGCCGTGCCCAGTTTGGCTGGCTTGATTCCAATCACACATTCTCGTTCGGGCACTACTACGATCCGAACCGCATGGGTTGGGGTCCGCTTCGCGTGATCAACGAAGACCGGGTTATTCCCGGTGCCGGTTTTGACACGCATGGTCACAAGGATATGGAAATCATTTCCTATGTTCTTGATGGTGCCCTTGAACACAAGGACAGCATCGGCACCGGATCTGTCATCCGTCCGGGCCGCCTGCAACGCATGACCGCCGGGACCGGCATTCGCCATTCGGAATACAACCATTCCAAAACCGATCCGGTGCATTTCCTGCAAATCTGGATCATCCCCGAAGCGGCCGGTCTGGAACCGGGTTACGAGGAAAAGGAAATCGCACGCCGCGATACCGGCTCTGGCCTGACCCTGATCGGCAGCCGCGATGGCCGCGAAGACTCGATCACCATTCATCAGAATGTCGATCTTTATGTCGCCCATCTCAGTGATGGCGAAAGTGCCCAGCACAAGATCGGCAAAGGTCGCATTGCCTGGGTACAGGTCGCGCGCGGCAGCCTGACGGTGAACGGTGAAACCCTTAATGCTGGTGATGGCGCTGCGATCAAGGATGAAGACGAACTTGTCTTCTCGGACGCGGACAACGCCGAAGCCCTTGTTTTTGACATGGCGGCCTGAAGCGCGAAACCCGCGTGCCCCATGGTTAGGAGAACGACCATGACTTCGTATAACGCAAACACCCGTTCGATCATCCCTGCCCTTGGCAATGTATGGTCAACCCTGCAACCGCTTTCGCCTGTCATTGTCCGTGTGACCACCGGCATTCTGTTGGTCCCGCACGGTGCCCAGAAACTGTTTGGTGCCTTTGGTGGTTATGGCCTCGAAGGAACCGCAGGCTGGCTGGAAAGCATCGGCTTTGTTCCGGGCTTCCTGTTTGCGCTTGCTATTGGCCTTCTGGAATTTGTCGGCGGCCTTATGCTGACGATTGGCCTTTTGACCCGTCCGGTGGCAGCGGCAGTTCTTGTTTTCATGGCGATTGCTGTTTCAACCCATCTTCCAGCTGGTTATTTCTGGAACGAGGGTGGTTTTGAAATGCCTCTGATGTGGGGGCTTCTTGCCCTGTCGGTGCTTATTCAGGGCGGGGGAAAATTCTCTGTCGATCACAAGATCGGCCGTGAATTCTGATCATACCGCCAAATTCGCGCGTGTTTTCAACGGGCTGCCATAAGTGCAGCCCGTTTTTCGTTTGCTCCCCAAATGGGGATATTGCCCGCCCCGGAAAATGGCGAAGATGGTGACCAAGCTACTGATCCAACCATTGCAAAGTGATCCGGAACGAAGCCATGAACATCGCGTCGCCCAAAAACAGTCAGAATGATATCGAAATCGCCGACGGTTTGCGCCGCTGCAAAGGGGATAACGCATACCGCAAACCGAATGCCGAAAAGCGTTTCCTGCTGGTCGATGACAGTATCGAAGTGCGCTTCTCCGTTCGCCGTGTCCTGCGCAGTGCCGGTGCCACTCACATAGACGTCGCTGAAAACGGCGAAATCGCGTTGCAGATGCTGGCCCAGGCGGGCCGCAAACAAACGCCTTATGACGTGGTGATTCTTGATTATATGATGCCCGGAATGTCAGGCATCGAATTGCTTTATGAGATCGAGCGCCGTGAAATCAAGAATGCCGAAGGTACACGCAAAATCATGTTGACCGGTTTCTATGACGCCAAGGTCAATGAAGAAGCCAAATCTGTCGGCGCGACCTTCGTTCTGAGCAAACCCTGTGATGCCGCCAGCCTGTCTGCAGCAATCGCTTAGAGAGCCATACAAGCAATGCCGCATAATGCCTCGATCATATTTGTTGATGATGACCTCAACGTTCTCAGAGGTTTACGGCGGCGTATGTTATCAATGCGTCCGAACTGGAAGATGCGCTTTTACGAAGGTGCGGAACAGGCGTTGATCGGACTGGAAGAACAGCCTGCAGACGTCGTCATTTCCGACATGCGCATGCCGTCCATGGACGGGGCGGAGTTCCTTCGGATCGTTGCAACACGCTGGCCGCAAACATCCCGCATTCTGTTGTCCGGCTATGCCGATGAAATCGCCATCCAGAATGGTGCTGCCGCCACCCATCATTTTTTGGCCAAACCCTGCACCGATAGCGACATCATCCACGCAGCCGAGCGCGGCCTGATCATGAACAGATATCTGCGCGACCCGTTTCTGGTTGATTTGCTTTCCATCGTTCCGGGCGATCTGATGTGGCCAATAACCTTTCGTCGCCTGCATTCCATACTGCAATTCAGCGGTCCCAGTAGCCATGCCGAACTTACTGATTTCGCAAACGATCACCCGGCGTTAACGAACCTTGTCCATGAGCTTGCCCTGCGTGAGCAACTCATACCCGGGGACTGTCATCCTGACTTCATCAAGCTTCTTAAAATCTTGGGTATCGAGACCATCAAAGCACTGTGCGTGCTTTGGTGCGAACTGGGACAACCCAGCCAGTTTGATGGCGAGCGGATCAGTGTCGACCTTCATCGTCCCCTTGTCCTGGGTCAGATGGCGGCCGAGATCGCACGACTTCGCAACCTTGAACCGGAATCTGTCGATCAGATCCGTGCCGCTGCTCTTCTGTGTCACATCGGCGATATTTTCACTGCTCGCGTTGTGCCTGAAAAACATGCAGCCAGCCGCCATCGTGCAGACGTAGATAATTGCGACATCATATCAGCTGAAATCAGTGAAATGGGCTTTGCTCATCCGGCTGTATCAGCGTGCCTGTGTGCCTGCTGGGGTTTTTCCCATCAGATCATTGAAAACATCGCATTTCATCATCGTCCGGAATCCGCACCAACCGACAGGTCGGAAAGCTTGCTGATTGTCTATGCAGCACAGCATTTTGCGCGCAAGGCAGGTGTTGATGGTGTGACACGCGCAGAAAAATATGACCTCGCGCGTGGATTTATCACCCGATGTGGTGCTGCGGCTGATTGGCAGATTTGGGAACGCGCCTGCATTGGCAAGCACATCCCGCTGGAAGCAACCAAGCCTCATAATTTCTGAAACACTGCCTTCTGATCAAAGACCTGCCTGATTACCGAAGCAAACTGTTAAGGTCACTTGGCCCTTCAAGGAGATCCGCATTGGTGTCAGTGGCGGCGTTTTGATCGGGTTTCGGCAACCGGATCACAAATTCCGCCCCGTCGATATAGTCCGCGGACAAGGTCAGGTCCCCGTTGAAATCATCCTGAATAAGTTTGCGACAGATCGGCAATCCCTGACCGGTGCCAACACCCCGTTCCTTGGTGGTAAAGAAGTAATCAAAGATGCGTTCGCGAATATTTTCGGGAACGCCCGCGCCATTATCACGCAAGCGGATATAGACATTGTCTTCATCAGACGTCACCAGAAGATCAATGCGCCCGCGGCGCTGACCTGTTTCACGGATGGCTTGTGACGCATTGACGATCAGGTTGATCAGCGCTTGCGACAAGTGGTTTCTGCGCCCACTGACTTCGGTGACATCGGACTGCATGACAACGTCCAGATCGGCGATATGTTTGACCTGGTTGCGCGCCAGGGTAACGGCGGTATCGATTTCCTCGGTAATCGAAATCGGCTCCACGGCATCGGTTGTCGGATGGGCGAATTTGCGAATACCACGGACAATCTCGGCAATCCGGTTCAAGCCCTGAATACTCTCGTCAATCGCCATCGGGACTTCTTCGGTAATGAAGTCGATCTTGGGTTTATCAAGATTGAGCCGAGCCGGTTCATCGGGATTCTTGCGGTCAATCGCGCCAACCAGATCGGCGAAGCTGTCGGACAAGAATTCAAGATTGTTCTGGATATATTGTGCCGGCGTGTTGATTTCATGCGCAACCCCGCCGGCCAAGGTGCCAAGCGCATGCATCTTGGCGTAATCGGCGGCTTCCTCGATCACTTCCTGTTCCTGGCGCGCTTTTTGGGCGGCCATATCGGCGGCAAAAATCTTTTGGCGCTGGCGGATCATGAAAGTACCAAGAACTGCCATGACAATCACACCGACGAAAAACAGATAGGACAGGATCTGAATATCGGTTTTCACGACCGAGATATTGTTGGCGTTGTAAATCGAAACAAAGTTCGTTGTACGCACCACCGCCTGTTGCAAAGATTCGTTCATCGGCTCAAGCAAGCGATACAACGCGCTCAGCTTTTCCTCAGGATCGGTGATGGTCGCCAACGCCGCATCGATCTTCTCGATCTGAAGTTCAAGCTGTTTGATTGTTTCGGCGACTTCCGGCACCGTGAACAACACCTCGAACCCGTCACCATCACGCAGCAGGTAGACACGGCTGACCAGAATTTCATATTCCAGCAGGACGCGGTCGACCACATCGTCGGACAAACCAAACCGGCCGATTGCAGCCTCTATGTCACGCTGCACGACAAGAAACTGACGCTGCACCTGAAAAACCGCCCAGACGAAATTTTCGC
This sequence comes from Thalassospira sp. UBA4513, assembly GCF_002388495.1. Taxonomy (NCBI): domain Bacteria; kingdom Pseudomonadati; phylum Pseudomonadota; class Alphaproteobacteria; order Rhodospirillales; family Thalassospiraceae; genus Thalassospira; species Thalassospira sp. UBA4513. The sequence goes on along the minus strand of NZ_DGMR01000039.1, from coordinate 15,069 downwards.
GGTACTTGAACCGCTCATCGTCAAGCTGGTGGACAATCGCTGCTGACAGAAATCCGTAAAGCACGACAAACAGGACCAATGCGATAAACATGGCCCTGCCTGACTGCTTGAACAGGAATGACTTAATTTGCTGCATCAACAGACTTTACCTGCCAGACGGAATAAGCCCAATAGGTATCAGTCTGAAACCGCGCGTCGGCGTCATAGGGGAAAATGACCCAGAAAGGCCCCTTTTCACGCACCGACATTTCGGCATCGTTGAGGTGATAGGCCAGAATGGCACCATCGTTGCGCAGAACATCTGCAGGCACCATCACGTTATAGTCATTGAGTGCTGAAACACGCACGGTTTCCGCTTTCAGACCATAGGTGTCAAACAACGTATCAAAGGCAACACCACGGAACTTCTGTACCCCGTCAGTCCACTGGGTCGACGTACTGATTTCGGTGGCCTGCAGCTTCATCAGTTCCTCAAGCGAAACATGGACAGTTTCACCATCAACCCTGGTCATGGACAATGTGCCATCCGCCAAAGACGGGGCGACATGAAATCCAATCAGTGCGATCACCATCGCAAACAGTTTAAGGGCGCTTTTCATCATTTTTTTCATGCTCCATCACACGATTATACACAGTGGTTGCCAGCAATTGTTTTTCAATGCCTGCACCGGGAATTTTGACGCGATATCAATCAACCAGATGCCTGAAAGGGTGTAATTGCGGTTTCTTCCCATTCTTCGAGTGATACCGGTACACCTAGGTGGAAACCTTGCAGTTCTGTAATCCCGTATACCCGCAGCCTTTCGACCACACCGGGGTTTTCGATACCCTTGGCGGAAATCGAAAGACCCATTTTCGAGCAGACCTGTGCAATCCATTCAACAAAGGCATCATCGAGAAAATCTGTCATGGTGCCGCGCACCAGATCGCGGTCAAGCTTGATACCGGCAAAGACTTCCTGACGCAGCAGATCAAGCGAATTGTTCCCCGATCCGAAATCATCAATCAGAAGCGCAATACCGCGTTCGCGCAAACGCGTGGCATTGGCCAGCATCTCAAGATCGTTGGACAGCAATTGGCGTTCGGGAATTTCATAGGACACGGTCACCCCGCGCATCCGCATCTTTTCATAGAAGCGAATGAGCAGCTCAAAGAATTGCGGTGTCTTCAGAGAGAACAGTGACAGATTGACCGCAAGGTTGGCCTGATCACCCATAAGTGCACGATAGCGCGGTGCCTGATCAATCATGATGGCCATCAATTGACTGCCAAGGCGGTTGATCACCGGATTGTCCTGAGAGGCTTCGATGATCTCGTCGATGCCAAATTCCTTTTCAAGAGATGGCATGCGACACAGGACCTCTGCCCCGCACAGGCCAAGGTCGCTTGCACGAAAACGCGGCTGCAGGACGGTGTGGAAGTCTGCCCGGTCAATGGCGTTATTGACCATCAGGGCCGTTGGACCCGAAGAAACCTTTTTAACCACCACGCCGGTATTGAGAATACGGTCAATCGCTTCCTTAAGGACGGCGACCGACACCGGTTTTGCCAGAACACGCGTCACCATGGCCTGATTGATCGCCTCACGCAGCGACAGGCTGGAAACGTTACCAGACAACAACATCCGGTTGATTCCGGGTGCCATGCGTGCTGACTGTTTGAGAAAGGAAATGCCGTCAATGTTCGGCATCACCAGATCGGCGATGATCAGGTCTGTCCGGTCGCGGTTTTGCGCCAGCCAATCCAGTGCAGCCTGCCCGTCTGTATGGGTGACGAATTCAAAGCAGCCCGACAGGGTACGACGTACCGCCGCCAGCAACTTTTCATCATCATCGACCATCAGAATGACGGGCCGTTGTTTATCAACCTGATCCATAAATGGACATCTCCGGAACGCGATCACCGCGGTAATCTTCTCAAGACAGCCCCGCCTAAATGCGTGCTATACAAATAGCGGAGCTTTGAACGTTCGCAGATTAGTGTCAGACTACCTTTCTCCAATATCCCCATTTGTGGAGGGCGCTTTTGATGACGGCCAAAAAGACGGTCCGGATTGCCTTTGTCGATGATGACGAAAATCTTCTGTCGTCTCATCGCCGCAATTTTGCCCGCCTGCGCCCGGACTGGGAGGGGGTCTTTGTCAATGACCCGATTGCCGCGCGTGATGCCATCATCGCCGATCCGGATGTTTCGGCAGTCATCCTTGATATCCATATGCCGGGCATGACCGGCCTTGAACTCGCCGCCGAACTGCGCAAGGCCCGCAAGGAATTGATCATTGTGATGCTGACGGGTTATGCCGATCTGCAATCAGCACTGCTGGCGGTCAATGAAATCGGCGTCTTTCGCTTCTATCCCAAACCAACCATGCTTGAGACGATGCTTGATGACATCGAAACCGAGATCAAAAGCCGCCTTGGCCAAAGCGAAGATACCCTGCCGACCGAGTTTCTCGACCTGTTTGAGCTGGGCGTGATTGCGGTTGACGAGACCCTGACCATCCTGCATCTCAATTCACAGGGTGCCGAGGTTCTCAGGCGGTCCTCACTGGTGCGCTCCGGCCCACAGGGACGCCTGATCATTGACCCAAGCCCGGAAGGTCTGACGAAATTTCTTGTGCCGCCGGGCAAAACCGTTCCCCGCAGCCATCAGAGCTTCTCGCTTGAACGTGACGGTGAAAAGCTGTCGCTTCTCATTCGCCGGGTCCCCAAAAAAGCTGATAGCAAACAAAGCTTCATGATCATTCTGGTCGACCCGGCCCAGCAGCGCCCGCCAGCGGTCGACGATCTGATGGATCTGTTTGGCCTGACCCGATCCGAAGCCAAATTGACCCAAAAGCTGGCAGAGGGGCTGGCCCTTGATCAGGCCGCAGAACTGGTTGGAATCTCGCATTCTTCGGCACGGACGTATCTTAAGACCATCTTCTCGAAAACCGGTGTGAACCGGCAGCCGCAACTGATGAAAACGGTACTTTCAAGTATTCCGTCCTTGCGCTAACGCACTGTAAATTAGTGCTTAAACAACGTCATCCGACCAAAGACCCACACCATAAAAACTTGAAAACGCCGCCAATACATCTACCCTGAGTTAAGAAACATCAGGGTCTTGAATGCTGGGGTGGGGCACAGGAGTTGACTGGACATAGCGACACATCAGAACCGTCGTCAAAACCGTCCTGGGCCTGTCATCGGTCGATGTCCGACCATAACCGATCTGTCAAACGGGCATACGATATTCTGTTTGCCGGGATCGGGTTGCTGGTGCTTTTCCCTGTTCTGATGATCATTGCGGTCTTGCTGTTTGGATCTGGCTTTCACAATCCGCTGTTTTTGCAAAAACGGATTGGTCTTGACGGTCGGATCTTTGTCATTTTCAAGTTCCGAACTTTACGTGATCGAACCTGCCGCCCGCTTTCTCCACGCGGCCTGCGATTTGCAGAAACGCTCAGTTCGATTTTGCGTATCACCGGACTTGATGAATTGCCGCAATTCATCAATGTGCTGCGCGGCGACATGTCACTGGTCGGGCCGCGCCCGCACAGCCTTGCCGATCACCATCGATTTGCCAAACATATTCCCGACTATACCGCCCGGCTTGCGATAAAACCGGGCATGACCGGATGGGCGCAAATTCAGGGCTGGCGCGGCCCGGTCTGCAGCACTGATCACTTGAAGGCGCGTATTGCCTGCGATCTTGAATATATCCGCCGCCAGACCCCTTTGTTTGATTGCGCCATTCTGATCCGCACGGTTGCCCTGCCCTTCAGGACGCTTACGCGATATCGGCCGCAACGCCAGCCCCAACGCGCGCTCAAACCCTGTCTTGGTCGCGACCGGCGGCTGGTGTAATGCGTAAATTCGTGATGTCCACCGCACTGCTCTTTGCAAATGTCGTGGCCCCCGCCGCCGCAATGGAAAATCCCGATGACGCTGGTGGCATTCGTCTCGGCCGAATTCTGGCAACCCCGTTGGTTGAATTCGGCACGCGATATGACAGCAACATATTTCAAAGCGATGCCAATCCAACCGGCGACGTCATCACAACTCTAACCCCGCGCCTGACCCTGCAGGGCGATTGGCGGGTTTTTCGCCTGCATCTCGCCGCCGGCGGCGAGCTTGGCTTTTTTGCCGACTCATCTAGCGATGATTATCAGGACCTTGAACTCAGCACTGCGGGCAGCCTTGATCTCGGTGCGACATCCGTTGAAGGCGGGGTTCAGCTTAAGCGCGCCCACGACCCGCGCGGCAGCAACGATGTCCCAACCAGTGCCACAGAGCCCGTTATTTACCGTGATGTCAGCGCCCAGATTGGCGGCCGCCATATTACCAACGGCCTGCATTACGAATCACAGTTTGCACTTCGCCGTCTTGATTTTGACGACAGCACCGCGCGCAACGGATCACTCATCCGCAATGATGATCGTGATCGCCTTGAACTGCGCGAGACGCTCCGTATTCTGTGGCCGCTTGATCTTGGGCGTGAGGCTTACGGCGAAGTCACGTTTAACCAGCGACAATATGACCGCACCCCCGATGATGGTGGTCGCATCCGCGATTCAGCGGGCTATCAGATGCTGGGCGGCATTCGCCTTGATCTGACCGATCTGATTACGGCCGATCTGGCGGCGGGCTGGATGAACCAGACTTATGCCGACCCGGCCTTTGGCAATATCGGGGATTATACCTTGCGCGGCGATTTCGACTGGTCGGTCACCCGCCTGACCAATATCGCGTTCAATGCCGCGCGTACCGTGCGCGAAACGACGCAGACCGGTGCCAGTGGCATTCTGGCTTTTGAAGCAGGAGCAGGTATTTCCCATGAACTGCGCCGGCGACTGACCGTTTCACTCAGTGCTGACTACAGCGCAGAAACCTTCCAACAAACCACGCGGCGTGACAACACCAGTCGGTTCGGGGTTGGCGTTCGCTATGAGCTTAATCGCCTTGCCCGGATCGAGGGTGGCCTCGCTTATGACCAGCGAAACTCAAATAGCGCGGGTGAGGATTATGAACGCCTGCAAAGCCACATCCGCCTCAAGCTGGAGATGTAAATGACAACACCAAAGCCACGCTTGTTCAATGGCTTGCGCACGGTCCTGATCACGCTGCTCGCCTTGATCGTGATGACGATGACGGCAAAAGCCCAGACCATCTATGTCATGGATAGTGGCGATACGGTGCGGGTCACGGTGTTTGGTGAACCGGACCTGTCAGGCGAATTCAAGGTCGATGCCATGGGCAGGCTGAACCTTGCGCTGATCGGGCCGGTAAGCGTGCGCAACCTCACCACAGATCAGGCGCGCCAGAAAATCCATGACGCCTATCTGGATGGTTATTTGCGGCACCCCGATATTGCGGTCGAAATCATCGCCTTTCGCCCGTTCTTCATCATGGGGGAGGTCAATCAACCCGGATCCTATGATTATGTGCCGGGAATGAATGTGCTCAATGCCATCGCAGTCGGCGGCGGGCTGACCTATCGCGGGGATGAGGATGACATCGAAATCCTGCGTGGTCATGATGCATCGCGCGTCATTATCCCGGCAACGCTCGCCACCATCGTTATGCCCGGCGACATCGTGCGCGTGGCCGAAAGGTACTTCTAAATCACTGCAAAATAGCGGATTTCCAGCACAATCCACTATACATTTTCGATCAGAACGCTGGGGTTTTAGAACTGCTCCACATATCGTCGGATTTTCCGCTGTTTTCTGGATCAACCATCTTTACCTGCGCCCGTTTTCCATGATGAAATCGCGCTCACGCCATCACCAGATGGCAAACAGATAAAAACTAAAACGATTTTGCCCCACGCAACGGAGTTCACGAAACATGTCCGGGAAAACAGAAACGCGCCATGGCGGACGCATTCTGGTCGATCAACTGGCCCTGCACGGGGCTGAACGCGTCTTTCTTGTCCCGGGCGAAAGCTATCTCGCCGTGCTTGATGGCCTTGTCGATCATCCGGGCATCGATCCGATCATTTGCCGTCAGGAAGGCGGGGCCGCCATCATGGCAGAGGCCTATGGCAAGCTGACCAATAAACCCGGCATCTGCATGGTCACCCGTGGTCCCGGTGCCACCAACGCATCGGCCGGCGTTCATGTCGCCCATCAGGACAGCACACCAATGATCCTGCTGGTCGGGCAGATCGGGCGTGACATGGTTGATCGCGAAGCGTTTCAGGAAGTCGATTACCGCAAAATGTTCGACCCATTGGCAAAGTGGGTCGGGCAGATTGATGACATCAACCGCATTCCGGAATATATCAGCCACGCCTATCACATCGCGACATCCGGTCGCCCCGGCCCTGTGGTTCTGGCGCTTCCCGAAGACATGCTGTCTTCAAGCACAGATGTTGCCGATGCCAAACCCTACGTCCCGGTTGAGGCCAAAACAGCGCCTGAAGATGTCTCTCGCTTCCGTGACGCTCTTGCGAAATCCGCAAAGCCGGTCATGATCGTTGGTGGGGGTGGCTGGACCCGCGAAGCGACTGAAAACCTTAAATCGTTTGCAGTTCGTAACAATGTGCCGATTGCGACAAGCTTCCGCTGTCAGGACTATATCCCCAACACGCACAGCCACTTCATTGGTGATGTCGGGATCGGCATCAACCCGAAGCTGGCCGAGCTCATCAAGGACAGTGATCTTGTGATCCTTGTCGGATCGCGCATGGGGGAAATGACCAGCAGCGGCTATAGCCTGCTTGATATCCCCTGCCCGAAACAGAAACTGGTCCATGTTTACAGCGGCCCGGATGAGTTGGGCCGGGTTTATCGCCCCGATGTTGCAATCAATGCGTCCCAGCGATCTTTCCTGCGCGCCATCGCCATGATGGAGCCGGTGGATGGATCGGCCCGCGATGACATGATCGAAACCGCACACGCCAACTACATCGCCTTTTCCACCCCGGTTGAAACCCCGGGCGATGTCAAAATGGCCCATGTGGTGGCGGAACTGCGTGAAAAACTGCCCGACAATGCGATTGTCACCAATGGGGCGGGCAACTACGCCGCCTTTTTGCATCGTTTCTTCCGCTACCGGGAATACCGCACCGAACTGGCCCCGACATCGGGCTCGATGGGGTATGGGCTTCCGGCCTCGGTCTCGGCCAAGCTCGCTCATCCGGATCGCCCGGTCGTCTGTCTTGCCGGCGACGGATGCTTTTTGATGCACGGACAGGAATTTGCCACCGCCGTGCAATATGGCGCGAATATCATCACGCTGGTGGTCAATAACGGTATGTTTGGCACCATCCGCATGCATCAGGAACGCAACTATCCCGGCCGTGTGTCTGGCACCGAACTGCATAACCCGGATTTCGCCGCCTACGCCAAGGCCTTTGGCGGATACGGTGAAACCGTCACAAGGACCGAGGATTTCGGCCCGGCCTTCGACCGCGCAGTTGCCTCCGGCAAACCGGCCATCCTTGAAATCCAGGTGGACCCACAAGCGCTTACCCCGATCAAAACCCTTGATCAGATCCGTGCGGGCACCTAAGTCGACTTAATTGTTTCGAAAATGCAATAAGCGGGATCAGCGTCTGGGAATGCTGATCTCGCCGCTTTCAAGGCCAGCTTTCAGCGCATCGACCGCAACGGCAAGTTTCTCATCAACCACATGCAGATAGGCCGTCCAGTCCGACAGCTTGGAAAGCTCTTCCTTGCCGTCGGAAATGCCGCGCAAACCAATCAGCGGCACGCCAAACTTGTGGCACGCACGCAGGATGGCAAAGCTTTCCATATCGACCATGTCGGCATCAATCACGTCATAGGCCGCACCCGACACCACATTGGCCCCGGTCGACAAACGCGCTTCGGGGATACCGGGAATGCGTAACGCCATCTCGATCTCGGCAGGCAGATCAACAAACGGCGTGCAGCCCTTCTCAAAGCCCAGAACCGATGCATCCATATCCCGATACGATACCGAAACGGCCTGATAAACCTCGGCCTGTTCCAGCGTACGCGATCCGGCTGATCCCAATGTCACGACAAGATCGGGCAAATCATCCGACAGCTTCAATTCGGTCAATGCCGCGGTCAGATTGATCGCAGCCTCCACCGGCCCAACCCCGATCATCAAGGGCGTAAACCGCTCCTTGAGGTGGTCGCCATATTCCGCCGGTGCCGCCATTGCGAACAACACGTTATGGCCTGCGACATCATGAAGGTATCCGCGCATCTTTGACTTTCCACATTCTTGAAATCAGAACCCGCAGCATAAAGGCCGGGCAACATTTCCGCAGCCCCAAAATCACGGCATCACTGTCAGTGTAACGTGATCGCATCAGGCGGCGACAGAACGGGTCGGAGCGAACAGTTTGGCGAGATAACCAAAGCCCACAACAAGCGCGATCACGTCAAACAAAGCCATGGTCGATACGCCAATCGCGGCAAACCCGGTATTTTCAAGCAGTGGCTCGAAGCACTGGTCATTGATTTCCATAAACAGCCCGATGATGAGCAGGTAGGCGCCATAACGCTCTGAAAGTTCGTTGAGATCATGCTGTTTCTCGGCAATCTCTTCGCCATAAGCTCGTTTCGCCAACATTTCGCGCATCTCAAGGAACACGCCAAAGGCAACCAGAATGACGGCGACATCTTCTTCAAGCGTCACATCAGCATCGAATATGCCAGCCTCAAACGCAAAGGTCAGCGTGGCAAGGTGTGCCCAGCCGGTCATCACCACCATTGCCATCACAACAAAGGTCCAGATCGCCAACGAAACCGGATGAATGGTGAAAAGGAAAAACAGCTTTGTCATTGGTTCGCCCCAACAAATGCAAAAACGCACCCCTGCCGGTTTCGGCATGGTAAAAATCATCCTTACGCGCACTATCCGCGGATGCCAACTGACAAAGCAATTTTGGGAGAAAATTGGCGCACCCGACAGGATTCGAACCTGTGGCCTCTGCCTTCGGAGGGCAGCGCTCTATCCAGCTGAGCTA
>NZ_DGMR01000039.1:0-6095 GCF_002388495.1 Thalassospira sp. UBA4513 | reverse complement strand
TCAGGATTCGAACCTGAGACCTTCGCCTCCGGAGGGCGACGCTCTATCCAGCTGAGCTACGGGTGCGCAATATGTCGGACCGTGACTGGAATATGTGGCCCGAGTGCGATGGGTGATACAGGTTTTGGCCTGAACGGGCAAGGGTTTTCGAACCCCGATACCCGCTCAATCATCCCCGATACCGGTTAAGGTAACCTTGGCAGGTTGTGGCTGCAATCAGCTTTCGACATCACGGCGTTCATACGGGTCACGCACCACCCAGGTGCCATCCCATTCGCGGTCCTGTTCGCGCCGCTCAAGGCGCTCCATGCGGTTCATCATCAGCTGTGCGGCAAAGTCGCTGTCATCAAACGCGATGACTTCTTCATAAAGCGGCCGGGCCGCATCGAAATTGCCATCGCGGTAATGCGCCATGGCGGTTTCGTACTTGCTGCGCCATTCACGCCGTTCTTCAGAAAGCTGTCCGCCTTGCGCCAGAACTTCGTAAAGGAAGACGACCTTTTCAGTACCCAGCAGCACCACATGATCAAGGTCGCGCATTTCGACCTCACCCGACGCCATGCTGGCCGTTTCGTGCGAAGCCAGAATTTGCGTGCCATAGACCCGGTTGGCCTTTTCCAGACGGTTGGCATAGTTCACGCAATCGCCAACCACGGTATAGGCGCGTGATTTGTCCGTACCAATGGACCCGACAACGACCTCGCCGGTCGCAATGCCAACACGGATTTCAAGACCATGATCGCCAATCAGTTCGGCATATTTGGTCTTAAGCGCGTTAAAGCGCGCAACCTGTTCAAGGGCCGCCTGACAGGCATGTTTGGCATGGGCCCCTTCGCCGCAGAAGGGAGGGCCCCAGAAGCCGATCACCCGGTCACCAACAAAGTTGTCGATAATCCCGCTTTGATTGGCAATCGGTTCAGTCATCGCTGTCAGATAGTCATTCAGGAAGTCGACAAGCTTTTCTGGCGGCGTATGTTCCGCCAGCCAGTCAAACCCGGTCAGGTTGACGACACTAACGGTCATCACGCGCTTTTCGGAGTTCTCAAGCGCGGTTTCCTGATTGATCAGATTATTGATGACTTTCGGATCGACATATTTGCCAAACCGTTCGCGCATCCGAAACCGCACGCGGAGTTCGCGCGTCATGCGGTTAAAGGCATCTGCCAACCGGCCAAAGTCACCCTTGGAGCTGAATTCAAGCTTGGTATCAAGCTTGCCCGACTGAATGGAATTCAATGCACTCGTGGTTTTGCGCACAGCAACCACCACCGCATGCGCCATATAATAGGCCAGCGAAATGCCGATAATGACGGCGGCCAGCATCATGATGAATTCGGCCTGAATCAGGAAATCTTCGCGCTTGGAAACGTTTTCAACCGTTTGGGCCGCGTAGTCTTCGAGAAGCCGGATTTCATTGCGCAGGTTCAGCACGATAATCCGATGCAGGCCGCGCACGGTGTTTTCCTGTGACCGGGCATCGGCAAGATTTCCTGCCCGCACCTGATCAAGCAACCGTTCAACGCCCAAGGAAAACTGTGCCGATACATCGGCAAATTCCCGCATGCGCACATCAAGATCAAACAGCACACCCTCGTCAAAGTGACCGGATGCCTGCGCCCGACCAAGGGCAGCAAAGGTAAAGGATTTGCGGAAGGCCTGTTCGATCTGGGTTTGTTTGGCTTCGATTTCGATCTCGATGCCATTTAGAAGCGATGTCTGCGGTCCGTCACTTTCGACCACCCGCATGTAACGATCAATCAGCGAAATCTGTTCAAGCTGGCGCGCACGCACGTCCGAAAGCGAGTCCTTAACCGGCGTGACGTAGCGCGACACCGCCTCAAGATCACCATTGATGCCAAGGGACTGGATCACGGAGAACCCGGTGGCCACAACGAGCCACACGACAAAAAAGGCCGCGACACCCAGGAACTTCGCCCGAATGGTCCTTAGCATGCCGGTCCTGATCCTCCGGTTAAGTGATGTTGCATCATCAATTGCTGCTTGGCATATCGGAACGAAACAGCGGTTCGACAACCTGCATAATGCCTTGCAACTATTTAAAAAAGGCTACCTGATCATTGATTGAGGGTCAAAAAGCAATCAGTTGTTGGTGCAGGAATAATTTTTCCGATCTGTGCGATCCGTGACCCAGCGCCGGATATCCTCGATCACCACCGGCCCGTTCAGATCCCGCAACAACATGTGATACCCCTCCGAATAAAGGCAGCGGTGATAGTCGGGCAAACCAAGACTGGACAGTTGATCATCAAGCGCCGCAACTGCCTTGGGCGGGATCACCTGATCTTGCATCCCCGACAGCAAAAGTGTTGGCACAGATATATCCCCGGCCCGAACGCGCGCCAGATCCATGATATCGGCAACACCGGCAAGCAAATCGACCCGGACTGAAGACATCATATGCGGGTCACGCGACAGCCGACGCAGCATTTCGATATTGTCCGACGGCCAGATATCAAGTCCCCGCCCGGTCAGCGGCAACCATGGCAGGCTGTACGACAGGATCGAAAGCGGTGCGGTCTGGTACCACGGCATCATGTTCCGGTTCCAAACTGCCGGTGCCACCAAAACCAAGCCATCCATCAGATGCCCGCGCGTGGCAGCGGTGATGATCGCCACCGCCCCGCCCATCGAATTCCCCAGAAGGTAAATCGGTGTGTCAGGATAGCGGGCGCGCAACAGCGTCAATGCGTCACTAGCATCATTGACCAGACTGCCCGTGCCGGCCCAGAATGGACGTGTAGCCGTACGGCCAAAGCCACGCTGATCATAAGCATAGATCGCGATGCCCTTCGGGCCGACCTGTTCACCCAGTTCCATGAAGGCATTGGCATAATCACCCATCCCGTGCAGACCAAGGATCACTGCATCGGGATCTTCAAGATTGCCCCAGCTTTGCAACGGTAGCGCAGTACCATCGGCCGCAACAAAAACGTCTGGCCCAAGCACGGTCTGGGCAATCGGTAGCCCCGCCGGGCGAACAGTTGGCGCACAGGCGCTTACCATCCCGGCAAACAACAACATCGCACAAAGGCGGACAACGGGGCGCAATAAACACGGTGACAAAGTGGTGACCAACCCTACGCAGGAAACAGAGACACTCAATGAAGATTATAATGCGTTCGCCCGCAAGGTATTGTCACACATTACATATTCCAAGCGGGCAGTCGGGTTATTGAGGAAATTCTGGTTTAAGGTTTAACCAATCGGCCCAATCTAGTAGAACTACAGCAGGTTCAGCGGGTTTTTTAATCCAATGACAGACGCAGACATTGGGTATTTTGCCTTGTTGCCATATCGATCGTTCCACACGTTTTCCAACGAAAGGATACGACCATGAGCATGAAAGAAGCTTACGAGAAAAAACTGGAAGCCCAACTCAATGAGTGGAGTGCCCAGATTGACAAGCTTAAGGCGCAGGCTGAGTTGGCAGAAGCCGATGCACAAATACAGTATCAGAAACAAGTCAAAGAGCTCCGCGCCATGCAAGACGAGGCCGAGCAGAAGCTTAGAGAATTGCAAAAATCAAGCGATACCGCCTGGCAGGACCTGAAAGCTGGCATGGATAACGCTTGGGACTCGATTGAAGCTGCGATGAAAATGGCTACCAGCAGATTCAAGTGATCGAGCGGATCAAAACGCAATAACACAAAACCCCGCAAGAAAACTTGCGGGGTTTTGTACATGATTACGAAAACGCAACGAATTAGGCAGCCTTGCCGGCACCTGCGCGTTGCTTGTTATTATCGCGGGTCAGCATCAAGAAGATGTCTTCAAGATCGCCTTCCTCGGTCGACAGATCCTTGATCGCAAGACCACAGCCATGGATCGCCTCAAGGATTTCCGCCATCTGGGTGTTGCTTGGGCGGTAATGAAGCGCGATCTGGTTTTCCGATTTAAGCTCTGCCCCCCAGGGCGACAGGGCATCGGGTACTGCGTTCAGTTCGTTGTTCACGGTCAGAACCAGCGTCTTGTGATCAATCCGGCGCAGCAAGCTGCGCTTGTCTTCATGGGCAATGACATTGCCCTGATTGATGATCGCGATCTCGTCACAAAGTTCTTCGGCTTCTTCAAGGTAATGCGTGGTCAGAACAATCGTGACGCCCGCTTTGTTCAACTCCTTGACGTAAGCCCAAAGCTGCTGACGCAGTTCGATATCCACACCGGCGGTCGGTTCATCAAGAACCAGAACGGGCGGCGTATGGACCATCGCCTTGCCGACCAGAAGACGGCGACGCATCCCGCCCGAAAGCGACCTTGCATACGAGTCTGCCTTGTCGGCGAGTCCGATGGCGGCAAGAATCTCGTCCGTGCGGCGTTCGGATTTCGGCACGCCATAGAGGCCCGCCTGCAATTCCATCACCTGACGCGGGGTGAAAAATGCATCCAGATTGAGTTCCTGGGGCACGATCCCGATGGAGCAGCGTGCGGCCCGCATCTGGGCTTCGATATCGTTGCCCCAGATTTTTGCCGTACCGCTGGTCTTGGTAACAAGACCGGCCAAGATGTTGATAAATGTAGACTTTCCGGCGCCGTTCGGGCCCAGCAGGGCAAAAAACGAGCCGCGCGGAATCTTGAGCGAAACGTTATCAAGGGCGAGTTTTTCGCCGTTTGATCCCTTATAGACCTTTGTCAGCCCCTCGACTTCGATGGCATAGTCGGGCATTGCAGTCATATGTCCGTGATCTCCACTCTTTTCCGCGTCGCTTGTTTGCGCTAAGACCATGAGGCGCCATGAGCACGCGGAAGTATTGATTGAATATGCCCAATCGGTATCATTCCCGGGAAACCGGGGTCAATGCTGTCCACAGTGCGTGGCCAATCCCGATGGTCATACAAGCCTGAAAAAGGCAAACTTGGAACTGGATATATGAAGATCACCGAAGAAATCAAAGTCGGCACGCTAAATGTTGCCTGCGACGGCGGAAAAGGTCACCTTGGGCACCCGACCGTTTACCTTAATCTTGAGGAAAAAGGCGAGGTGGTCTGCCCGTATTGCTCGAAAAAATATATCTTCGACAAATCCTTGGCCGAGCACGCAGCCCACTAATCCAATACGCACCTTTTTAGGTACAGTATGGGGCCAGACCCTGCCGGTGCTTGCGCACAGATGGTCTGGCAGACCATATATTGTCACCTGCCTATGCTGTCGTGAACGCCATCACGGCCAATCCACGGGGAACTTCCATGACGTCTTCTGCACCTAACAGCTTCCGCGCTCTGCCCGATCCGGACGGGCATTTCGGCAATTTCGGCGGACGCTTTGTCGCCGAAACCCTGATGCCGCTGATCCTTGAGCTGGAACAGGCCTACAAGGACGCCAAGGCAGACCCTGCGTTTAAAAAAGAGATGGATTACTATCTCCGTCACTATGTTGGCCGTGAAAACCCGCTCTATTTCGCCGAACGCCTGACCGAGGAACTCGGCGGTGCAAAGATCTATTTCAAGCGCGAGGACCTTAACCATACCGGCGCGCACAAGATCAATAACTGCATCGGTCAGATCCTGTTGGCCAAGCGCATGGGCAAAACCCGTATCATCGCCGAAACCGGCGCTGGTCAGCATGGCGTTGCGACCGCGACCGTTTGTGCACGCTTTGGCCTGCCCTGCACGGTCTATATGGGTTCCAAGGATATCGAACGTCAGTCGCCAAATGTGTTCCGCATGCGCCTTCTCGGTGCAGAGGTCAAACCGGTCGTTTCCGGTTCGAACTCGCTGAAAGATGCGATGAACGAAGCCCTGCGTGACTGGGTCACCAACGTCGAAGATACCTTCTACATCATCGGTACCGCGGCTGGCCCGCACCCCTATCCGGAAATGGTCCGTGATTTCCAGTCGGTCATCGGCAATGAAGCCCGCCGACAGATCATGGAAGCCGAAAATCGCCTCCCCGATCAGGTGATCGCATCGGTTGGCGGCGGGTCCAACGCCATTGGCCTGTTCCACCCGTTCCTTGATGACAAGGGTGTCGAAGTTGTCGGTGTCGAAGCCGCCGGTCACGGCGTTCATACCGGCAAACATGCCGCAAGCCTTTCGGCGGGCAAGCCGGGCGTTCTGCACGGCAACCGTACCTATCT
>NZ_DGMR01000041.1:18849-19832 GCF_002388495.1 Thalassospira sp. UBA4513 | reverse complement strand
ACCTTGGTCACGACCTGCACCGGGCGCGCGCCCATGGCCTGGGCGGCTTCGATCAGGCCGCCATCGACTTCGCGCATCGCACCTTCGATGATCCGCGCAATGAACGGAATGGCCGCCACAGTCAATGGCACGATGGCAGCAGACGTGCCAATCGAGGTGCCGACGACAAAGCGGGTAAACGGAATGATCGCCACCGCCAAAATGATGAACGGGACCGAGCGGGTTGCATTGACCAGCGGGCCAAAAACGCGCTGGAACCAAAGGGCTTCAAACAGCTCCCCCCGGCCAGAGGTGGCGAGCAGCACACCAAGCGGCAAGCCAAAGGCCGTCGCAATCGTAAGCGAGACGGCCACCATATAAAGGGTTTCACCGGTCGCCTGAAGCAGAATGGGTGCAAGGGTAGAAAACATGACTTAGCCCTCCTGCCCGGCGGCAACGCCGCTGGTATTTGTATTGGTTTTGGTGGTGCTGTTCGCATCTGATCCGGCGCGGAAATCCATGAATTCATCGGCCAGAAGCGATTGGGTGGTCGCGTGTTTCGGATCGGCAAAGATGCCTTCAACCGCGCCCTCTTCGACAATCACACCAGCATCCATGACCGCCACACGGTCACACAGCGCCTTGACCACCGCCATTTCGTGGGTGATCACCACCATGGTCAAACCAAGGCGTTTGTTGATGTCCTTAAGGAGTGTGAGGATCTGACGAGTGGTTTCCGGATCAAGGGCGGATGTCACCTCGTCACACAGCAAAACCTTGGGGTTGGATGACAGCGCACGCGCAATGCCGACACGCTGTTTCTGACCGCCCGACAGTTCGGCCGGGTAGCGATCACGCTTTTCTTCAAGCCCGACAAGCGGCAACAGCGGATCAACCGCCTTGGCGATCTCGGCCTTGGTGACACCGGCAAGCTCAAGCGGCAGCGCGATGTTATCAAACACGGTGCGTGACGACAGAAGGTTGAAATGCTGAAACACCATGCC
>NZ_DGMR01000041.1:18370-18780 GCF_002388495.1 Thalassospira sp. UBA4513 | reverse complement strand
ATGCTGAAACACCATGCCGAGCTGACGGCGGAACAACGGCAAATCGCGTTTGGAAAGTGTCGTGACATCGGTGCCATCAACCGTGACCGAGCCCGAGGTCGGGGTTTCAAGCAGGTTGATGCAGCGGATCAGGGTTGATTTGCCCGCACCCGAGCGGCCAATAACGCCGACGATTTCGCCAGCAGCGATATCAAGATTGATGCCGCGCAGCGCAACATGTTCGTCGCTGCCACGCCGGGCTGCATATGTTTTCTGGACGTTCGAGAGCCGGATCATGGATCCCAACCTTTCCGTAGATACAAAAAAACCGCCACGGCTTTACCGAGGCGGTCGTACATACAGAGCATATACGCCCTCTCGCTTTAGCCGCATTTTTAGCGCGCCCGCAAGCTGAGGAGCAAATCGGCGCG
>NZ_DGMR01000041.1:17691-18294 GCF_002388495.1 Thalassospira sp. UBA4513 | reverse complement strand
AAGCTGAGGAGCAAATCGGCGCGTTCAACACCCCTTGTCTATCTGACCCGATGTCATTGTTCAATGGCTAAAATCATGCATTTCACGCATGGCATGTATGATTCCCAAAAATACAACACAAAAATTTTGTTTATTGAGCACCTAATGGCCCGACATCACAAAGCCCCACCCTGTTCGTCTATCAGGGGTCAATATCAATGCGGGATTGAACAGATGGCCTTTGCCAACCGGATCAACGACCTTGCCCGAACACTGTCGCAATACCCGACTTTTGTCACAGTCATGGGCAATAAGGTGGATGTGCGTACCAAGGAGCAATTGGGGACACTGTCTGCCGAGACAGCCAAGCTCGAAGCACTGGCGGCCGAGGGAGATACCGCCATCGCAAATGGCACCTGCACGGACCCAGCGGGGCTTTCATCCCGGCTGGACTTCAACGCACCCCAGATTTCATCCCTGCTGACCGCCTTTGCCGCCCAAGATTCCGAGCGTCTGAAATCGATGAGCATCATCAGCAAACAGAAGTTTGATGCCTATGCTAAGAACCGGCTGGGTGCGGAAAAGCGCTTTGCCGAAGAGGTTTCCCAACTGCTCACCCAAGAA
>NZ_DGMR01000041.1:0-17597 GCF_002388495.1 Thalassospira sp. UBA4513 | reverse complement strand
ATCTCAGGCTGTCGGACAACTTGAAAAACCACAACAGCCCAAACCTGCCCCTGACCTTACACCCCAGCCAAAGCCCGAGCCTCGGCCGCAACCTGCTCCGAAACCAGGTCCTAAGCCGAAGCCCGTCATGTCCTTACAAGAGGTCATTGCATCCTTGCCCGGATATATGCAGGTAAACCATCCAGAAGCTATTTCCGACTTTGATGCAGATAGTCTGAAAGTGGCCTGCGACACCGCCGGGGAATCCGCAATCAAGCTTGGCGTTAAAACACCGGATGGGATCGTTGATTATGCCACGGTGCAATTCACGGGTGGCGCAAACGTCACCAGCCAAGCTTGGGCAAGCGCAATCCTGAAAGATAAGGCCCTGGGCACCATTGATGACCGTGTCGCAATCCTGAACAACGCCCTGCAAGCAAGGCTTTCACTTGCCAGTGTTTTGGGCGCTGACACATCCCCCGAACCGATCAACAGCTGAGGACGTTATGGCACAATATACTCTACAGCTAACCGCCCCTGCTGGCGCTTATCCGTTTGATGAGGTGCGGGTATCATTGACCTGCGACAATCAGCCACAGCAAACGCACAACATGACCCTGACGCCCGGCGTGGCCGAATCCCATGAGTTCACCATCGACAACGGAACCTGGCGTTTACGGGTCAATGGTGCCGGGTTTGTGCCGATTGACGAACAGAATATTGTGGTCAATGGCGACGGACTAAATGCCAAGGATCTCACCGTCATTTACTACACTCTTCACACGGATCGCAATCGCGACGGTGCCGTTGACGGGGCGGGCATCATTAATCAATTCACGCCACCCGCAATCACTTTTGGCGTGCATGGTCAAGGTGCCATTATCCCGGTCAATTGTAACCGTGATGACAATACAATCACCGCCGGTTATGCCGACAATCAGGACGATAAGGTCAATGGCAACAATGATCTTGCGAGCGGGACGGGCCGGATTGAGATACGCCGCACCATTGCCGGTCCTGTAGTCGGCGTGCCCGCAGCGTGGGAGCTTAAGCTTAAGGTCATACGCGAAACTTTGGCCGATGACGAACCTGAGAAGCATATCCGGATCTTTGATGGTATGCTGCAAGACAGCGACGAGATGATCGGCCCTGAAACCGACAGCTTCGCCCGCCCGACCACGGCTGATGTCGGAGCGAGCAAAATCTATGCAATCGAAGCCGTGCGCTTTGCCGGGCGCAACTTTGCCAACGGTGAATGTGGCCTTGTCCTCAGCGTTATTCAGCCCGAAGTCACTGGACCGGACACCACCACCTATTGGTATGCAGATAGACTTATGGTTGCTCGGTGGATCGGCAATCATCATTTGCAAACCGTTAGTGATCTTTACGTTGCCATTGCAACCAATGATGACGGATCAGACAATCAACTGTTCAGAGCCGCGCTTGGTAATGCCGCCGGTGCTGATAATCCGGCGATCACGGTTACACCCGGCGATCCGGAAAATGCACAGGAAATCGATATCCCGTATCTTAACGGCAATGTCTGGGACGATTACGCCCCGGCGGGTCAGACCGCACCCGAGCCGGCTGGCGATGACCGATGGATGCGCGACACTGTGGTTGCGGGTTACAGCAGCTGGCCGGGAAACAATAATGCCGCGCTGTCGAAGAACGCTTTCATGAAAACCCACCGTTGGGGTGCATTGCAGAACTGGGTTTTCGAAAGTCTCCTGAGTGCCGATGTCGGCGTGTTCTACCCGGCGGCCGGAAGCACTGACGATATTGTGTCGGGAAATTCGGGTGGCAATATTGCCGTGACACCGCCGGTCAAAAAGACCACCCTTGCCGGGACGACCAGTTATCGGTTTGGACGGATCTATTACGGGCATAACCAGGAGCATCAGGTAGACCGAAGCAGCCGCGACTTCATGGCTGCACAAAACATGCAAGCGCCCATCGTTCTTGATACTGATTGGCTTTATGTCGGCCATGTTGATGAAATGATGACCTTTGTGCCAGATCCGAACCCGGCCGATCCATTCAAGAAATGGAAGCTACTCGTCGCAAGCCCAGCCGAGGCATACCGTCTGCTGACAGCCGCCCAGGGTGCACATGGGGCGGCAAACATGCTTAAACGCCCGGCTTGGAACGGCGGGAACAATCAGTTTGATTATACGGATCTTGAGATTGACGGCACGCCAGTTGGCGCAACCATCAATACCTTTCTTGGCAACGGTAATGCGCCATTGGATCATCCGGAAACCGGTGCATCCTACACCTATGAACAACTGCGCAACTGGAATATCCATGGCGTAGAGGCCGTTATTGCGCAGAATATTGACCGATTAAAAATGGCGTTCGATCTGGCCGATGATGATATCATCAAGGTCCCGGTCATTTTCTATCCAGAAGATTACATCGACGAACCCTATGCGCTTCTGGACATGCTAGATCCCACAGCACTGGATGATGATGACGGGTTCAACATCTATCCGGGGGTTGATGGCGGTTTCCAATGCGGCGCATTGACCGGCGACATGCCCAACATGTTTGTTGGCAACACGCGCTTGATGATTCCCAAGCCATATGGCCCTTGGATTGTCGATCTGACAGACAACGTCAATCACGGGTACGATCTGTTTGAACGCGATTTACAGCAAAAGCTTGCAGCCATCGTTAATGGTCCAACTTGCGTCTTTATCGACGATTGGGTCGATTATCATACGATGCTTGGCGAAATTCACTGCGGCACCAACGAGGTCCGCAGCCCATATGATGGCCAAACGGCATTTGGCAATGCGCGGTATGGCCAATGGTGGACTGCGGTTGATGCCTGATATCATTGCACATGAAATGGGAGCGCCCCGATGAGCGCAGAAAGCGACTATCAACAAGCCCTGAAAGATATCGCAAGCCTTGCCAAGCGCGAAGCAGCCCGCGTCACCAGACGCCCCGCTGCAAAGGCCATTGATCAGCTATTTCGCAAATATGGCGGCACCATCGCCGCCCCGCTGATTGCTGATTTAAAGGCCGGCGCGTGGAAGAAATGGGAAAGCTGGCAACTGGGCGGTGCCATGTCCTATCTGGGAAGTTTCGCCACATCAGATGCTGTTGCGCCGTTGCGTGACATCGAACAGAACTATCCGGTTGCCGACATTCAGACACAGGCAAAGGAATTGGCAGACCTTCTGGCGACACTTGACGTTGCCGTATCGGAAGCCAAACAACTTGCGCAAGTTCAGGACGCCATAAAAGGCGGCAATACCGACGAGATGGCCCGCGCAATGCTATTGGCGCTAGCAAAAATTGACCCTGATTGGCCGGTGCGGGCCTCAGCCATTCAGAAGGATCTTTATAAACTGTCCGCAGACAGTTTTCCGGCGATCAATGAATTAGCTGCGGGCAAATTGTCGCAAGCCGACGTGACGAAGGCGTTAGTTGAAATTCTGTTCCGGCAGTTCCTCGGCAAGACCTCGCCGCCTTGATACCACACGAAATCAGCGTAATCAGCTTTCTGCTTTTTCCCCACGCCTTACTATTGAACACTCTATCACTGGGTGAAAAGCAGCTTTAAAAAACTGCGCAGCAGCATGACCTGATCGGCGAGTTTGCGGGGTTCATTGAGTGCCTTTGACATCACGATCCCGCCTTCGAGCACGGTTGAAATCATGTCGGCGACTTGTTCGAGGTCGACCGGTTCAGTCGTTTGATACTGGCCCGCGATATCATCAAGGATCGCGCGGAACCGGGTGCGCCAGGCCAGGACCGCATGCCGGTTGAGATCGCGAACTTCCTTGTCAAACAACCGTTCCTGATAGCAATAAACCGCAACGATGCAGCCCGGATGACCGTTGGGCAGATCTTCAAGCACCTCGGCCAGCATTTTAAGGGCTGCCAGCAATTGATGCAGCGGATCGTCGACCAGTTCGCGGGCGCGATCAATCACCTGATCAAGGATTTCGTCATCCTGTTCGATATAGCGTTGCAAAAGCGCGCGGGCGAGTTCGTTCTTGTCGGAGAAATGATAGAAAAACCCGCTTTTGGTCAGACCGGCTTCGCAAATGATTTCCTCGATCGAGGTCGCACCGAACCCCTTTTCCAAAATCGACTGCGATGCGATTTCCAGAATGCATTCGCGCGTGCGTTCGCCCTTGCGTTTGGGGCCACCGAATGTGTCGGCGATTGTCAGTTTTTCCATCTCAACCCTCGCTTACCCTACCGCCGGTACAGTTTTTCGTCGTCAAAGGCCGCCATGGCCGCGCCGAAAAACACCGGACAACCCATAAGTATCTGTTTTGAATATGTTTTTGAAAATCTGAAAAACCTGACCGTGTGCCTACTAGATGCAAAACTCAATCAGGGCGAGATTTCCGATCCGCGATTACATACCCCCGCGGTAGAAATTTTGAAACCCAAAACTGAAATTTGGACCCATGAGCACAGGCAATCTGCCCCTTCCGCACCACGGAAAGGTAAAATTCATCACCGATGGTGGTCTTGAAACCACCCTGATCTTTCATGACGGGATTGAGCTTCCGCATTTTGCATCCTTTGACCTTTTGAAAACGGATGCGGGCTGCGCGCGTATCACCGCCTATTACGAACGTTATCTTGATCTGGCCAAACAGGCCCAAGCCGGATTTATCCTTGAAAGCCCGACATGGCGCGCCAATCGCGACTGGGGGGCCCGGATCGGCTATGACGAGGATGACCTGGCCGATATCAACCGCAAGGCCATCGCCGTGATGGCGGAGCTTCGCGATCGTTATCATTCGGATGCCACACCCTGCCTGATCAGCGGCAATATCGGACCGCGCGGTGACGGATATGTGCCATCGGACCGGATGACGATCAATCAGGCGCGCGCCTATCACGCGCCGCAGATCGTGACCTTTGCCAAGGCGGGTGTCGATATGGCGTCGGTCGTGACCATCAACTATCCCGAGGAAGCCATCGGCATCGCCCTTGCCTGCCGGGATGTTGATATTCCTTGCGTCATTTCGTTCACGGTTGAAACCGATGGCAACCTGCCCAGCGGCGAGACGATCCGTGATGCGATTGCCATGGTTGATGCCGAAACGCATGCCTACCCGGCCTATTACATGATCAACTGTGCCCACCCGGATCATTTCCGCGACCGACTGGAAGAAAGCGGCGAGTGGAAAACGCGCATTTGTGGTGTGCGGGCCAACGCATCGCGCCAAAGCCACGCCGAACTTGATGCCAGCACGCATCTTGATGATGGCGATCCGGAAGAACTGGGGCAGCTTTATCACGATCTGGTTGATCTGTTGCCCAATCTGGCGGTGATTGGCGGTTGTTGCGGCACAGACCACCGCCATGTTGCGGCGATGACCAAACATGCCCTGCCCCGCCTTTTGGCCGCACGCGCCTAAGAACCAAACACGAAAACCCAAAAAAACAGGATACGAGCAATGATTGCAGAACCCGTACTGGAACGGGCGGCACGTAAGGGTGCCGCCCATCTGAGCCACCCGCGACAAGTCACGAGCTTTGTCAGGGCGACCAAATCGGATTCCGATGCGATGGCCCAGCTGATCAATATCGCCGGTGACGGTTTGCCGGTCTATTTGTGGCAGGACATGGCAGAAGGCAGCGAGACGGCATTTGATGTCGGTCGCAGACGCGCACAACGTGATGAAGGCGGCTTTTCATATCGCAACACCACCCTTGCCGTCCGTCATGGTGAAACCGTTGCGGCACTTGTCGATTATGCCCAACCCGATCAGCCAGAGCCGTTTGACCCGGCAGATATCCCGGCGATATTCGTGCCGATCCTTGAGCTTGAAAGTCTGGCACCGGGAAGCTGGTACATCAATGTTCTTGCCGTTTTTCCGGCCCACCGCGATCAGGGGATTGGATCGGCATTGCTGGCACGGGCCGAGGCCAATGCCCGGCATGCCGGTAAAAAGACCGTCAGCCTGATTGCATCGGATGGCAATCCCGACGCCATTCGCCTTTACCAACGCCAAGGCTTTGTGGCCTGCGCCCAACGTCCGATGGTCAAGGAAGGTTGGGAAAATCGTGGTCAGAACTGGGTGTTATTGATCAAGGAAATCTGAACAGAACCGTGAAACAACAAAGGCCGGAAGCACTCAGCTTTCGGCCTTTTTCTCCCACGCGCCTTGTGGGGTTTGCTGCCAGTAGGACAGCTTGTGTCCGGCGTCTTTCCAGTCTTTCCAGCGCGTGCGGGCTTCAGAAACCGCATCATGATCGCGATCATCAAACAGCATGATGACGCGTTCATAATCGCCGACCTTGTCGCTCATGGCGCGGTCGGTCAGAAACAGGAACTGGGCGTTGTTGGGATTTTCATCCTCGGCCGTCAGCCATACCGGTTGCATTTGCGCATCGCCGTCGGATTTGGATCCATGGGGCAACCAGCTTGCGGCGTCATAGGTCCAAAGCAGGGTATTGATCGCCTCGACCCGTTCTTCGACACCCGTCATCACCACGGCACGCTTTTCGCGCTCCAGCGTTTTGGAGAGCAGCGTGGGCAAGGCCCGTTCCAGCGGCATGCTGGTGAGATGGTAGAACCAGATATCAGCCATAGCCAATTGAGTATCGCGAAAGCAAAAACGGGGCAAGATGATCATCACCCTGCCCCGTCTTTTATTCAGTTATGCGTTCCGGAAATCAGGACTCGTAGTTATCGGCAACAAAGCGATCAAGAAGACGCACGCCAAAGCCGGTGCCGCCTTTTGGCACGACTTCCTTGTCCGATGTCGACCAGGCCATGGCCGCGATATCAAGATGCGCCCACGGGCGATCCTTGGTGATAAAGCGCTTGAGGAACTGGGCCGCCGTGATTGAGCCCGCCGGACGGCCGCCGACGTTTTTCATATCGGCAATGTCGGATTTAAGCTGCTTGTCATAGGCCGGTGACAGCGGCAGACGCCAGACACCTTCATCAACCGAAAGACCGGCTGTGGTGATCTGGGTGGCGAGATCATCATTGTTGGAAAACAGACCGGCATTTTCATGACCAAGAGCGATGATGACAGCGCCCGTCAGGGTCGCAAGGTCAACAATCAGACGCGGATCGTATTTTTCCTGCACATAGGTCAGCGCATCACACAGAACCAGACGGCCTTCGGCGTCGGTATTGATGACTTCGATCGTCTGACCCGACATCGAGGTCACAACGTCGCCCGGACGCTGCGCTGTTGAGGACGGCATGTTTTCAACAAGGCCAAGCACCGCAACCACGTTGCATTTCGCCTTACGCCCAGCCAATGCCTTCATCAGGCCGGAAACCACACCGGCACCGCCCATATCCCATTTCATGTCTTCCATGCCGGCAGCCGGTTTGATCGAAATACCGCCGGTATCAAAGGTCACCCCCTTGCCCACGAAGGCAATCGGCGCGTCCTTTTTCTTGCCGCCGTTCCAGCGCATGACGACCATGGCCGGTTTGCGGGCAGAGCCCATGGCAACACCCAAAAGCGCGCCCATGCCGAGCTTCTTCATTTCCTTTTCGTCAAGGACGTCAATCTCGACACCCAGTTTTTCAAGGGCAGAGACTTCCTTGGCGAAGCTTTCCGGATAAAGAATGTTGGCCGGCTCAGACACCAGATCGCGGGTGAAGAACACGCCTTCGACGACCTTTTTGGCAGACTCAAACTGTTTCTTGGCGTCCTTGTGATCGCGGGTGGCGATATCAAACGCCTTGAGGACCGGCTTGTCTTCCTTGGTCTCGGTGGTGCGGTATTTATCGAAACGATAATCGCGCAGCATCGCACCGGTTGCGAAATCACAGGCGAGGTTTTCCATATCAAACAGAACGGAAAGCTCTTTCTCGCCGGTGGAAAGCGCACGGGCGGTGACGGAGCCACCAAGTTTCTGGGCAGCAATCACGTCAAATTCGGCTTCCTTGCCGATCCCGAAAATGATCACGCGCGACAGATCGACATTGGCCGGCGCCAGAACCTGAAGGCTTTGGCCGGATTTGCCCTTGAAGGTCGACGCCTTGATCGCCTTGGTGATCGCACCCCCGGTTGCCTCATCAAGTGCGACGGCACTGGGCATCAGATCGGCACCCTCGGTCGCAAAGGCGATAACGGCACCGGTTTTCGGAATGGCGAGATCGGAAAACGTGATCTTCATGGTGAACAGGACTCCTGTCATGTTTCGGGGCGCAGTCCTTGATCAAGCAACTGCAAAGAAATTGATGCTCCTAATCTAGCGCGTTAAACGCGGTTGAAAAGGCTTATCGTTCAAAAAGGTGCGGGATTTCACGCAAAGGCAACACCAGCCCGACAAAACGCCCTACCGACGAATTGCGCAACATCAAGGCGCGATTACGTTTGATCGCTACTATGACGCATTCCAACATTCTGGAGGTATGTCATGGCTGGCAGAACCGCGCCGATTTCGATTACCGAACCACACAGGGCCACACATCCGTTCTGGACCGGGGCTTTTCGCCCGCTTTTCCTGCTGGCCGGGGTGCTGGCCATCGTGGCTGTCGTCTGGTGGGTGGCGGGCTTTGTGCATGGCATTGCGACACCCAGTCTGGGAACAGGGTCATGGTGGCATGCCCATGAAATGATTTTCGGATTTGGCGGGGCGGCCATCGGGGGATTCTTGCTGACCGCGATTGCCAACTGGACAAGTCGCCCACCGATTTCCGGGGTCATGTTAATGGCGTTAACCGCAAGCTGGCTGATCGGACGGTTGGCGATTGGATTTAGCGAGACTCTTGACCCGGCTTTGACGATTGCCGGGGCGCTGGTTTATTTCGTCTTCCTGCTTGCCCTTGGTGTGCGGGAACTGGTTGCCGCCCGCAATTACCGCAATATGCGGGTTTTGGCGGTCATTTCCGTGATCGCACTGTTTGACGGATTGTTTGTCGCATCCTGCCTTGATGTTATCGCCCTTGATCCGGTCCTGCTGTATCAAACCGCGATTTTGACGATCATATTGCTGATCGGGTTGATTGGCGGGCGGGTCATCCCGGCCTTTACACGCAACTGGATGCAGCGCGAACAAATCAGCGCGCCCATGCCTGCCATGTTCGGGCGGTTTGACATGGTGTGTCTGGCAAGCATTGCGCTTGGCATCGTTGCCGTAATCCTTGATCCGGGGGGCGTGATTGCCGGTTCTGTGTTGCTGTTTGCCGGAACTAGCCATGCCATTCGTTTGGTGCGATGGCGCGGTGTGCATAGCTGGCGCGAACCCATCGTGATCATGTTGCATCTTGGTTATTTCTGGGTGCCTGCCGGGCTTTTCCTGCTGGGTGTTGCGATCCTTTGGCCTGATGTTATGAGCAGCCGCGATGCCCTGCATGCGCTTACCGGCGGAGCGATGAGTTGCATGATCATTGCCATTGCCGGACGGGCCGCCCTTGGGCATACCGGGCGTGAAGTGCGGGCAAGCGTGATGCTGAATACAGCCTTTGGCTTGATCTGGTTTTCCACTGTATTTCGGATTTTGGCGGGCCAAAGCGACGCGCATTACGTCACGGTTCTGGCAATTGCCACCCTGATGTGGCTTGGCGGATGGCTGGCGTTTTTGATGGGTTATGCGCCGGTGTTGCTGGGACCAAGCCAAAAGAAAACGCGCGGCATTCCGGTGCGGTAAAGCAAGGCGACCTAGCCAAAATCAAACAGTGAAAGCGACGGGTTGGATTTGATGTATTCGACTTCGTCGTTTTCGATATCGCCGGTGGAGTGCCAGCCGTGGCTTTCATAAAAGCCGTGCGCGCGGTTTTCCGGATTGGCCCCGGTGGTAAGCGAGATGTCATTACATCCCTTGGCAAACAGCCAGTCTTCGGCGGTGCGCAGCAATGCCGCCCCCACCCCGCGGCCTTCAAATTCCGGATCGACAAACAGCGCCCACAGTGTTGCTTCCTTGGGGATGGCAATGGCGAAGCCCGCGGCAGAGCCATCGAGATCGGCAAGCCAGATGCCGTATCCCTGTTCCAACCATTTGCCAAAGGCGGCCTTGGTGATGCCGCGTTCGGCCAGTTCGGAGGCGGAAAGGTGGTTTTCACGCACGCGGCTTCGGATGGCAAAAATTGCCCCTACATCGCCCAAACGGGCTTTGCGAATTTTCATCCCGGCCACTGCGTGTGCTTTCTTTCCAACCACGTCAAACTGTGCGGCAATTTAGCGATGTGACGCCGTAGTGCCAGTAAAAAATGCCAGCCAAAACGATCACCCCGCATACTTATTGGCCGAGATAATCCGCATCCGTCACGGGCTCCAACCAATCGACCGGGGAGCCATTGAGCTTTTCCTGAATAGCGATATGGGTCATCGCGGTTTCGGGACCGGCCCCGTGCCAGTGTTTTTCACCCGGTTCAAACCAGACGATATCGCCGGGACGGATTTCCTCAATCGGGCCGCCTGCGCGCTGCGCACGGCCAAATCCGGCGGTGACGATAATGGTCTGGCCCAGCGGATGGGTATGCCATGTGGTGCGTGCGCCCGGCTCGAACGTCACATTGGCGGCGGCCACACGGGCAGGATCAGTCGCACTGATGATCGGTTCGATGCGAACCTGTCCGGTGAAATATTCCGGGGATCCGACCGTTGAGGCCTGCGATCCGGCGCGTTTGATTTCCATGACGTTCTCCCTGTGGAATTATGGCTGAAGTCTTGTTGGCTCTGACTGCTTAGTTGCCGGCCATCAAGCGGACCGGTTGGCGTTTGGGGCCCCATGCTCCGGGTTTGGCCTGAAACACACCGGCACAATGTGTACCACAGCTTTTGCAAGCCCCCTGCGCATCAAGGTTCCAGTCAGAAAGCTGATACCAGTCACGGCCAATCAGGATGTCCCCGCAGCCGTGGCAAAAGGTGCTGCTGTGGGTTTTGTCATGAACATTGCCGACATAGGCATAACGAATGCCGTTTTCCATGGCGATCTTGCGCGCACGCACCAGTGTTTCCGGCGGGGTGCGGGGCGTATCCATCATTTTCCAGTCGGGATGAAAGGCCGAAAAATGCATCGGCACATCGGGGCCAAGTTCATCATGCACCCATGACGTCATTTCGTGAAATTCCGCGTCGCCATCATTCTCGCCCGGGATGACAAGGTTGGTCAGTTCCATCCAGACCCCGGTTTCGTGGCGCAGATATGTAAGCGTTTCCAGAACGTCACCCAGATGCGCCGAGCATAGCTGATGATAAAAGCGATCCGTAAACCCCTTCAGATCGACATTGGCGGCATCCATGTGGCGGAAGAACTCCTCGCGCGCCTTGTCGCCAATGTAACCCGCGGTAACCGCCACGGTGCGCAAGCCCATTTCGCGGCAGGCAATGGCGACATCGACGGCATATTCAAGGAAGATCACCGGATCATTATAGGTAAATGCCACCGCCGAGCAGCCATGCGCCTTGGCGGTTTTGGCGATCATTTCAGGGGTGGCGAGCGAGGAAAGCTTGTCCATCTCGCGCGCTTTGGAGATTTCGTAATTCTGGCAGAACTTGCAGGTCAGATTACAGCCCGCCGTGCCAAACGACAGGATCGGGGTGCCGGGCAAAAAGTGATTGAGCGGCTTTTTCTCGATCGGATCAATGCAAAAGCCCGAGGATCGACCCCACGTCGTCAACACCATCTGATCGCCTTGCCGGGCCCGGACAAAACACAAGCCCCGCTGCCCGTCCTTTAACTTGCAAAAGCGCGGGCAGACATCGCACTGAATGCGGCCATCATCGAGATGGTGCCAGTAACGTCCGGGCACGGTGTCGGTGTTGATTGCGGGATCAGTCATCAGCTTTTTCCCAATGCAAAGCTTCCTCTTTGAAAATCTAGTCCTGATCGCTATCTTTTTCAAAAGATAGCAGAGAAAGCTCCTGATGCGATGACCATATAACTTCGGACCAAAACATTGGATATTTTAGGAAGTTTCCTTTCCGGCGACCCGAAAAAAGTTTGGTTGGCCAGTAACGCGATTAGGGAGTTACGTGACGAAGATGAGCTCCGTAAAATTTCAGAACACTTGAAAAAGATAAGAAAAGAGACAAAACACGTTTTCAAAGATGGTGGCCCTGGTTTGTTATCCAATTCTTACCACCTGAATTTCGCGCTGGAGAAATTAAGATTCATCAAAGAAGCTGCCGGTTGCCAATGCGAACTTTATCCTAACAACATGTTTTTCAACCCG
This sequence comes from Thalassospira sp. UBA4513, assembly GCF_002388495.1. NCBI lineage: Bacteria > Pseudomonadati > Pseudomonadota > Alphaproteobacteria > Rhodospirillales > Thalassospiraceae > Thalassospira > Thalassospira sp. UBA4513. The sequence goes on along the minus strand of NZ_DGMR01000041.1, from coordinate 5,488 downwards.
AATAAAGAAGCTGACAAAGGCTTTGTTGTTATCACTGATAAACTAGAAGACGCCCTAAATTGGACCGCGGACTATAAATGCGAATGTACAAGCTGCGGCAATAAGTTCCACGTCCATCAGGGTGAGTATCACTATACGTGGTACGATTGGACCAACTTGAATCCGCGTGTTCGACATACCTCGGAAACATTGCTTCAAAAGGTTTTTAAGTACGTCAAAGGAAGGCTATGACCATCATCCGCCCGCCTGCTGTTGCCGGGACGTTTTATCCGGCCGATGCCGATATCTTGCGCAGCGAGATTGACGGGTTGATGGATGCGGCCCTGCATTCGGATGCTGTGTCGGGGGATGCGCCGCCCAAGGCGATCATTGTGCCGCATGCGGGATTGATGTTTTCGGGTGCGATTGCGGCGCTTGGCTTTGCCACCGTTCGGGCGCTGAAGGATACCATCAAACGCATTGTGATCATTGGCCCGGCGCATCGCATGGCGTTTCAGGGGATTGCGCTGGCGCGCGCCGATCAGTTTGCCACACCACTTGGCAATCTGCGCTGCGACCTGCCGGCGCTGCAAAAGGCATTGGCGTTGCCGCATGTTCAGATGCTGGACGACGCACACACGCTTGAGCATGGGCTTGAGATCGAATTGCCGTTTATCCAGCGCCTGTTTGGCGAGGGTGCGGACATCGGCATTGTGCCGCTTCTGGTCAGCCGGTGCAGCCCGCGTCAGGTGCATGAGGTGATCGAGAAGCTTTGGGGTGGGCCGGAAACCCTGATCGTGATTTCATCGGATCTGTCGCATTTTCATGATTATGACACCGCGAAAAAGATGGATAACCGCACCCGCGCCATGATCGAGAATTTCGATGCCGAGAATATTGATACAAACGATGCCTGTGGCGCGCTTCCGGTCGCGGGTATGCTGATTGCGGCACGCAATCGCGGCATGAAGATCAAGACCCTTGGCATGCGCAATTCCGGCGATATCACGGGCGATAAGTCGCGCGTTGTCGGCTATGGTGCCTGGGCGGTTTATGACGCGAAGGCTGCGAATATGCAGGGCGACGGCGAGGATGATTTTACCAAGGCGACCGAACATCTGATCAAGACGCATGGGGCGGAGATGCTGGGCCTGTGTCGGCAATCGATCCTGCATGGGCTTGAGACCGGGGCACCGCTTTCGGTTTCGCCCAATGAGTTTGGTCCGGCACTTGCGGCACCGGGGGCGTGTTTTGTGACGCTCAAGAAAGCCGGGCAGTTGCGCGGCTGTATCGGGTCGATCATGGCCCATGCGCCGCTTGCCACCGATCTGTGCGAAAACGCGTTCAAGGCAGCGTTCCGCGATCCGCGCTTTGCCGGGCTCGGCCGCGATGAGATCACTGATGATCTGGAGCTTTCGATTTCAGTGCTGTCGCCACCGGCGCCGTTCCCGTTTGACAGCGAGGCCGATTTGATCGGCAAACTGACGCCGTTCGAAGACGGAATTATTTTGTCTGATGGCAATCGCAGGGGCTTGTTCCTGCCACAGGTTTGGGATCAGTTGCCCGAGCCGAAGGACTTTTTGGCACAGCTTAAGCGCAAGGCAGGGCTTCCGATGGATCACTGGTCGGCCAATATGCGGGCCGAGCGGTTTATCACGCGCGGGATATCGTCACGCGATATCCAGGCAAGCGGGTTCTGGTTCGCCCGCTGAGAGGTCTTTGACCGCCAGAGAAAAGCGGAATTTTGATTTCGCCACCGCGCCAAGGCGTTCATAAAACCGGATGGCCCCCGTGTTCCAATCGGGTGTTTGCCATTCCATCCAGCCAAGGTCATGATCGGCGGCATAGCGCGCAGCAGCCTTCATCAGCAGGCCCCCGATCCCGTCCCCGCGGCACGTTGGCGCCAGATACAAACAATCCATATGCAGATAGTCCGCGGCGTTCCATGTCGAGAATTCGCGCGCGGCAGACAGATAGCCGATCAAATCGCCCGCCCGATCGGCGACGAGGACAAGGGCCCGCGCAGCATCGCCAAAAATACGTTTTGGCAGTGCGGAACGGAGATTTTCCCGGTCAACACTTGCGCGTTCATAGGCCGCATGATCGGCGATCAGATTGATCAGCGCATCCAGATCGCCGGGGTGAACCGGCCTTATGACAGTGTCGTGTGGCACGCGGGTTTACCTTTTCGTACATCGGCAAAATGGAAATACCCCGCCGGATGTCATCACCGGCGGGGCATCATCATCAATCCTTGCCGGTCACAAGGCTGAAGCCCTCGTCGATCCAGCCGGTGATGCCGCCGATCATCAGCTTGACCGGAAGACCAAGCGCCGACAGACGACAGGCCGCCTTGTTTGCGCCGTTGCAATGCGGGCCTGCGCAATAAACAACAAAGGTCTTGCCGGTCGGATATTCTGCCATGCGGCGTTCGGTCATCTTGCCATGCGGCAGGTTCAAGGCACCTTCGATATGGCCGCTTTCATAAAGGGCCGGCGAGCGCACATCGAGGAGAATGAAATCATCCGCACCCGCCTGAAGCGATGCATGGGTATCCCAGCAATCGGTTTCAAACGCCAACAAGGCGTCGAAATGCGCACGCGCAATGTGGGACGGGGCTGGCGGGACTTCGTTAATGTAGCTGGTCATGTTCGTTCTCCATCAAATTGATGACGCCGATATTAGGCCTTGCCCGATTTTGCAAAAGTGACCAAAATGCCATTATTCAGTAATTTTTCGCCAAAGTGACGACGGATGCCCCAAAGCGCCCAACAAGCCGACACCCAGCCGCACGAACCCAATCATCATGTGCCCAATCATCATGTGCCCAATCATCATGTGGTTGTTCTGGCCTATGACGGGCTTTGCACCTTTGAGTTCGGCATCGCGCTTGAGATCTTTTCCCTGCCGCGACCGGAGTTTGATTTCCCGTGGTATCGGTGCTCCATTGCCGGGGTTGATCCGCATATTCGGGCCATGGGGGGCTTTTCTGTCGCGGTTGATGCCGGGATGGAACTTTTGGAGGAGGCGGACACCATCATCATTCCGGGCTGGCGCGGCGCGGATGCGGTGCCCGAACCGGCACTGCGCGACGCCATTTTAAAGGCACATGCACGCGGATGCCGGATCGTCACGATCTGTTCGGGGGTGTTTGTTCTGGCCCATGCCGGGATCTTACAAAATGGCCGGGCGACGACGCACTGGCGCTATATCGACAAATTCCGCGCGATGTTCCCGGAAACCGAAATTGTCGATGATGTGCTTTATGTTGATCACGACAACATCATTACCTCTGCTGGCAGCAGTGCGGGGATTGATGCCTGCCTGCATGTCATCCGGTCCGACCATGGCGCGCAGGTGACCAATACCGTGGCCAGACGGCTTGTCATGCCGCCGCATCGTGATGGCGGACAGGCGCAATATGTCGAGGCCCCTATTCAGGAACGCCCCGGCAAATCGATTGCCGCCGTTCTGGATTGGGCGCGGGAGAACCTTGATCAGCCGATTGAAATCAATGACCTTTCGCGTCAATCGGGTTTGAGCCAGCGCACTTTCTTGCGCCGGTTCCGCGATGGCACCGGCCTGTCGCCACTGAAATGGTTGCGCCGGGAACGTATTATCCGGTCGATGAAACTGCTTGAGGAAACCGACCTTGCGCTGGTCGATATTGCCGAGCAATGCGGGTTTCAATCGCTTGAGACATTTCGTATCGCCTTTCGCGATATCGCCGGAACGCCACCGGCGAGCTATCGCAACCGTTTCAAGCTGCGACAATCGGCTTGATCGCAACATCAAAAAAAGAAGGGTCGCTGCCCCGCCTGAAACGTAAAGCAGGCCTTGCAATGGATCACACGTCCCCACATATGCGCGCAAAGCGGTTTATCCCGTGTGGGGCTTTATCGAAGAATATCCGCCCGCACGGCTTTTGGAACCAACAGGATTAAAGATGATGGCAAGCAGCACACAGATTGACACGCGCTACGCCGACTTCATTCACGAAGTCGCCGAATGGGAAGGTGTTTGGGCGCTTTATCATAATGGCTGGTTGCTGCAAACAACCGCGACCGGCGAGAAATACTGTCCGATCTTCGCCACCCGCCAAGAGGCACAAAGCTTTGCCGCCAGCATCCAGAGCGACCATGTCCCAAGTGCGATCACGCTGGTTGAACTGACCGAAAGCGTGATGATGCAGTGGCGCGCCGAAGAGGTCATGGCCGGCATCTGCCCGACCCCGGCCAAACCGGCCATCGTCGTCACCCTTGATCAGCTCAGCGATGATATTATGGCAGCCCTTAAGGACGTCATGGACGAACGGTTCGGCACGCAAAGCTGAAAACACGTACGCGGTATAAGGCCGGACTGGACGTTACGGGCAAAATTCCCTATTCCCGTGGGATAGTTAGTTTTATCCCGAGAAACGAGAGTGCCATGACCGTTGCCCTGCCCGCCAATGCCGATGCCCTTGAAAACGGACTGATTGAAATTGCCCGCAAGGCAGGTGCTGCGATGATGGCAATCTATCAGACCGATTTCGAAATCCGGGCCAAGGATGACGCCAGCCCGGTGACCGAGGCCGATGAAGCGGCAGAGGCCGTGATCCTGCCAGGGCTTCGCGCGCTTACTCCCGATATCAAAATCGTGTCCGAGGAAAGTGCCGCCAAGGGCGATGTGCCCGATGTGAATGGCGACACCGATTTCTTCTGGCTGGTGGATCCGCTGGACGGCACCAAGGAATTCATCAAACGCAATGGCGAGTTCACGGTCAATGTGGCCCTGATTGCCAAAGGGAAACCGGTTCTGGGCGTGGTCTATGCCCCGGCAATCGACAAGCTTTATTACGGTGGCCCGGATGGTGCGAAACTGATCGAAGGCGACGTTGCCCCCAAAATCACCGCGATTTCGGTGCGCGACATGCCCGAGGACGGCGTTGTCGTTGTCGGATCGCGATCGCACGGCGATCCCGAGGCGATGAAGGCCTTTCTGGGCGACCTTGCGGTCAAGGAACTGCGCCCGGCGGGAAGCTCGCTCAAGCTTTGTCTGGTCGCGGCCGGTGAAGCCGACCTTTATCCCCGCCTTGGCCCGACCATGGAATGGGATATCGGGGCGGGCCATGCGGTTCTGCTTGCTGCCGGCGGCGTGGTTGAGAATATGGACGGATCAGGATTCGTTTATGGCAAGGCCGATTTCCGCAACCCGTTCTTCATCGCGCGCAGCCCGAGCGTGCCGGTCAAATACGAGAACTGATCCTTCGCAAAGCGGGATCAAAGGCGAATTACAAAGCCGCATCAGCAGCTTGCCGATCCCGCGTTGCAATACAGATCAGATCGACATTTTTCGGGAAAGCTTGAAACTGCTCCACCCCGCAGTTTTCTTGACTTTCAGGACATTTTGCGCTATCCATTCCTTATCGCCACACAGAGTGTAGGTGACGTAAATAGCCGCCGGAATCACGGCGACGCGGTCCGATTTCACCACCGCGGGGCGAAACCGGGCTAGATGTGAGCTTTCA
>NZ_DGMR01000038.1:255399-289134 GCF_002388495.1 Thalassospira sp. UBA4513 | reverse complement strand
TGGATGATCGACAGCTTGTAGGAGAAGACGGGACGTTCGGCCTGCTTCGGGATGAAGTAGTACATCATGCCGAGGAAGCCAGCCGTCAGGAAGAAGCCCACAGCGTTATGGCCGTACCACCACTGGGTCAATGCATCCTGTACGCCCGAGAACATCGAATAGGACTTCGTGCCCATGAACGAGACCGGAATGGCAAGGTTGTTGCCAAGATGGAGCATCGCAATGGTCACGATAAAGGCCAGATAGAACCAGTTCGCGACATAAATGTGCGGCTCGGTACGTTTCAAAAGGGTGCCGACAAACATTGCCAGATAGCAAACCCAGACGATCGTGATCCAGATATCAACGAACCATTCCGGTTCGGCATATTCACGACCCTGGGTCACACCGGTAACATAACCGATGGCCGCCATCACGATGAACAGCTGGTACCCCCAGAACACGAACGCCGGAAGTGCGCGACCGCCATAAAGCGGTGCGCGGCAGGTGCGCTGCACGACATAGAATGACGTTGCCAGAAGCGCGTTACCGCCAAAGGCAAAGATCACTGCCGAGGTGTGCAGCGGACGCAGGCGTCCGAAGTTCAGAAATTCTGTATCAAAATTGAGAACCGGAAATGCGAGCTGCCATGCAATGACATCGCCCACCAAAAATCCGACTACTCCCCAAAATACGGTCGCAAGTGCGGCCCAGCGCACAACGTCCATATTATAATTGACAGCAACTGAAGGCGATGCTGCCTGTGCCATGCTCCCCTGGCTCATGCTTGACTCCCGTTCAAGGTGGTCGGGTGAACTGCCCAAAACCCTCTCGGGCAGTTTCAAAAGTCCCGATGAACCGACGACCTTCTTGATCTTCGGTCCACCTGCACAAAAAGCCCCACCCAAAATGCACCTTGTCTGAAAGTCAGGGCGCGTTATTCCGGGCGAGGTTTCCCAATTCGTTCGGCGAGTATGCGGACAGTTCATCCAAAAGCCATTGACCTACGTCAATCTCGGCTTGCAAACCCGTCAGAAATTCAATCGGCGGAAACGTATTGGCCCTTCGGCTGGGTACTTCTGTACTGGCTGTGTTTATGCGCGCCAAACCCTCAAAAGGTGTTGATGCACATCAAGGTGGGGCCGATTTATTTGCGGCATGATCTGCTAAATTCCAGAGGGCAGGATCATGTCAGAAGCCTATAAGTCACTTCCACTTACAGCACAGACCGCGGATATGACATATCCGCTGGTTCAGATGTTGAAAGTCGACATGTCTTTTGACCGTTGGCGTGCATTCGTCGATCAGTATTGCATGCCGGTTAATAAGGAGTCCGTTAGTGCAGGCACCGACGGTGATGACATCCTCTGGCAACGTGAGCGCGGCATCATCGTGATCGCCAACGAGCGCGGCTATATCCATGGACTGTTTTCGTATTATGTCCGTGATGACATGACCGATGGCGTTGTCTTGCATGTCGACAATGTGATGGCGGTTGAAATCGTTTCGGGCGACTATGTCCTTGATACGATGCGCGATGCCATGAGCCGTTTGGCGCGGGTGCATGATTGCAGCAACGTCTATGTTTCGCTTGGTGAACTTGATGAACGTCTGAGGGGATATTTTTCCCGGGCCGGATATGCACCAAGCAAGGTGCGCTATTGCGCACCAGCAAGCCCGCGCTTGACGGCCTAGAGTTCAATCCAAGTCTGGCCTTTTCCGGTTTGATAAAACGCCCCCTCTGTCGGGAATTCCAACTGTGGACGCCTTGCGCAATCAGGATTATAAGGCGGGTATGAACGGTATTCCTTTTGTCAAAATGCATGGTTTGGGAAATGATTTCGTTGTCTTTGACGGACGACGCGATCCTGCTGTGCTTGATCTTGATGACGCGACCGCTGCCCGTATTGCCGATCGCAAGACCGGGGTCGGTTGCGATCAGTTGATCGTCATCGAACCGGCCCGCGATGATCTGGCAGATGCCTTTATGCGCATCCGCAACAATGATGGCGGCGAAGTACAGGCGTGTGGCAATGCGACCCGCTGTGTGGCCAACATCGTCATGGGCGAACTTGGCCGCAAAGACGTGATCATTGAAACCGTTGTCGGGCTGCTGGATGCCAATGGTTTGGCCGATGGCCGTGTCACGGTTGATATGGGGCAGGTCAAACTGGATTGGCGTGACATTCCGCTGGCGGAGGCAGTCGATACCAACCATATTCCGCTTTCACTCGGCCCGCTTTCGGATGCGGTGGGTGTTAATGTCGGCAATCCGCATGGTGTTTTCTTTGTTGATGACGCCGAGGCGATTGATATCGAAAAATTCGGTCCGGTGCTTGAACATCACGAAATGTTCCCGGAACGCGCCAATATCGAAGTTTGCAGCATCATTGATGAAAACAAGATTCGTATGCGCGTTTGGGAACGTGGTGTCGGCGTGACCCGTGCGTGTGGGACTGGCGCCTGTGCAGCTGGTGTTGCGGCGGCACGTCGTGGCCTGACCGGTCGCAAGGTCGAAGTGATCCTTGATGGCGGGCCACTGACCATTGAATGGCTGCCCGATGATCATGTGTTGATGACCGGCCCGGTCGCGACCAGTTTTTCTGGCTTTTTGCACGCGTCCCTTCTGGGAAACCATTGATCAGGTTTTCCTGATTGGTCTTTTTGCCGATTTGATCTGGCCTTGCGTCGGATGAGGTGATCGGGCAAAACAAGGCGCATCAGGATTTGGTTCAATCCATGTCGGGACACCCAATCCCGTCTTTTGTGAAACTCAAAAGCAGGTTCAGATAATGGCTGACTTCAATACGCTTGACGGTGTCAATGTCGCTGGCAAGCGCGTTTTGCTGCGCGCTGATCTTAACGTTCCGATGAAGGATGGTGTTGTTGGCGATACGACTCGTATCGACCGCACCGTACCGGGCCTGATCGAACTGGCGGATGCCGGGGCGAAACTGGTGGTGATTACGCATTTCGGTCGTCCCAAAGGTGCGCGCGTCCCGGAAATGACCCTGAAACCGGTTGCCGATGCCCTTGCCAAGCAGCTTGGCCGTCCGGTGAAGTTTGCGGATGACTGCATCGGTGACGCAGCGGCAAGCGTGGTCAACAGCCTGAAAGACGGCGAAATCGCCCTTCTGGAAAACCTGCGTTACCACGCCGAAGAAGAAAAGAACGACCCCGCTTTTGTCACTGAGCTGGCAAAACTTGGCGATATGTATGTCAATGACGCGTTTTCCTGTGCGCACCGAGCACATGCCTCGACCGAGGGGCTGGCACGGGCGCTTCCGGCCTATGCCGGTCGATTGATGCAGGCTGAGCTTGAAGCGCTTGGCAATGCGCTTGAAGCACCAAAACATCCGGTGATGGCGATTGTTGGCGGTGCAAAGATCTCCACCAAGCTTGATCTTCTGGGCAATCTTGTTGCCAAGGTCGATCAGCTGGTTATTGGCGGTGGCATGGCCAACACCTTCCTGGCGGCAAAGGGTGTCAATGTTGGCAAGTCACTGTGCGAGCATGACCTGCTTGATACCGCGCGTGAGATTTTCAAAAAGGCCGAAGCCGCCAATTGCGAAATCGTCCTGCCGGTTGATGGTTTGGTGGCCAAGGAATTTGCAGCCAATGCGCCGCATGATGTTTGTGACATCAACGACGTCGCCGCAGAGGGCATGATCCTTGATGCCGGTCCGGCAACCATCGAAGATCTGAACAAGCGTCTTGAGACTTGTGAAACGCTGGTCTGGAACGGCCCGTTGGGTGCGTTTGAAATTACCCCTTTTGACACCGCAACAGTTTCGGTCGCCCAGCATGCAGCAGAACTGACCAAGGCCGGAAAGCTTTTGTCGGTTGCAGGTGGTGGCGACACGGTTGCGGCCCTGCGCCATGCCGATTCTGATCAGGCATTTTCATATGTCTCGACCGCGGGTGGTGCGTTCCTGGAATGGCTGGAAGGCAAGACCCTTCCGGGGGTGGCGGCCCTTCGCGCCGGCTAAGCCATTTGGTTTGAGTACAAAACAACAAACCCCGCCAACTTGGCGGGGTTTTCTTTTGCGGCGCGCTTAGGAAACCTAGTCCTTCTTGACGTCAGGCAGGCTGTTCTGGGCCGTGCTTTGCATGATTTCATCGCGTTCGGTCAGGAAACCTGCATAGCCGTTTTCCATCATGGCTCCGCCCAGTTCGATATAGACGGTAAACAGGCGCGATAAGGTATCGGCCTCGTCCGTATCCAGAACCGACAGCAACTCACCCGATCTGGCTTGCCCGGTTTCGAAATGCTCCCAGGCATGTTCGAGCAGGATTTTACCGAGATAATCGAGATCACTATATTTGCCTTGGCCGATGGCATTGCGGATTTCACCAAGGGTGATGTCGGCAGCGATCAGGACTTCCGAGGGGATGGTGACAAGGCGGTCGGGGCCTTTGATGTCTTCGGGCAGGTCGCGCAGAATGTGGATGATATAGCAAAAGATCGCCATGTCCCGCGCGTGATAGAGCGGCGGATTGGTCAGTGGCGAGGTATAGCCGATCTCTGCGTCATACCGGGCCGACAACAGATAGACAAAAATCGATGCAGGTGCCGCAGTTGCCCCTTCACAATAGGCGATAAAATCTTCCCATTCGTCCATCGGTTCTTCGGCGATGTCACGATGAAGCGCGTCTGCCAATTCGATCCATGGATCTGCGGGAAGGTCGCTGCGTCCCAAGGTCAGGCGCAGGGCCTGATAGACCTCAGCCGACAAAGGGCCGTTTTCGGGCAGCGGATTATCCAGATCTGCCTTGGCGGCGATGACCTGTGCTTGCCATTGATGAATGGTTTGCAGGACAAATTCGCGTTGGGCATCACGCTCGGCATCGGGAAGTTCAAGGAACCCGTCATCGACGATATCGTCGATCACACGCATCGAGGCATAGGCTGCCAGAAAGAAACGCTGCCGTTCAGGCGAAAGGCGCATTGCGGCACGATACAGATTGGCATTCTTTGCAGCTGCCAGTTCGTTGCAGGCATCGAATGGTGGTCCAAGTACAGCGTGTTCAGGAGGGAGCGAATGGCTCATGCGTGTCTGGATGTCCCGTTGGTTTGCTTTCAAACAGTCATACAGCACTGCCAGCGCTGCGCAACATCCGAATTGGGAATTGTCAGGGGCGTTGGCATACGGTGCGCAATCGCATGATCAGAACTGGATCCGGTATCTGGCCGTCAGCCCCAACATGGCATCAATGCCATCAAGTAGACCGTCACTGGGGCTCGTTGTGGTCAAATCACGTGAAACCGAGCCATGCAGACCGATCCAGATATCTTCGAGCGGCATGTAGGACAGGGAGCCAGCAAGTCCGGCATCGTTGGTCAAGCCTGTGCCGGTAAAACCGAACCTTGAACGCGCACGATGTTGAATACCGAATGCATCGGTCTGATAAACACCGAAATTGCCCGGCGTTGCGGCATCAAGATCAACGAACGGTCCGACGGTAAAACCGACATCAGGGGACGGTGAATAGCCAAAGCCGATCTGGGCATTCATGCCGTGATCAGAACGCGGCGTGCCACCAAATTCAAGCCAGTACTGTGCCGGATTGTGAGGATCTGTTGCATCGGGACCAAGTGTCAGGCCATAGCGCGCCGACGGGGTAAAACTGCGATCAAAGCCAGTTGGGTTTGAGGATGAAATGCCGCCGGGGCCAAATGCGCTGCCGCCCGGGATCAACGTGACGCCGGTTTGCGATGTTGGTTCAGTTTGAAGCGATTGGGCAAAAGCCGCGGGGTTCTGAACCAGACCCGCATGCAGCAAAGCCGTCAGAAATATCCATATCCGGTGTCTTTTTGCCCAATTTGGCCAATGCAGCTTTTTCATGTCGCCTGTGCCCACAGGTGATCAAACAACCACAGCAATCGAGGCAAAAGCCAGACTGCGTCCTTTGCCGGACGCTTGAATGGTTTGATTTTGTCGGTCCCAACCAACAACCGTTGAACCCTTGCTGCGTTCTTGGCGCGTAGCAAACTTCATCGGGTTCTTGACGGACGGGGTTTTCCGGCGTGACTTGATCCTGTGTTTTGCCGGGGATTGCCGGTCAGGATGTGCTCGTGCTCAGAAAGTCCCGAATTGCGTCGATTTGCGCTTTATCATTTAAGTGGGGTGCGTGCCCGCAGTTCGCCACTGCAAAAACCGGCATTTGTGGTTTTTTCTGTTTCATTTTATCGACGATGGATTTCGGAATCAGATCGGACTGTTCGCCACTGATCAGCATGACGGGACAGGGCAGGGCTTCAAATTCGGCCCAGGCATCAAAGTTATCAATATGTTCGGCAAAAACGCGCATCACTTGCGGGTCGTAATGCATCATGAAATTGCCATTGGGCAGGCGACGTACGGAACGTGATGCCAAAAAGGCCCATGTCGCATCATCGGCCACCCCGAAGGAGGCATAAACCAGCCGTACAAGCTGTTCGACCTCGTCGATGGTTTCAAATTCCGGGGATGCCCCGACATAGGATTTGATACGCGCAACCGCCGTAGGATCAAGTTCTGGGCCAATGTCATTAAGCACCAGCCGTTCGATGCGTCCGGCGACTTCGGTTGTGGCATAAAGGCCAATGAGGCCACCCATGGATGTGCCGATCCAGTCGCAGGTATTGATGTTGAAATGATCAAGCAGTTCAAACATCTGCGCGACATAGAAGGGCACGGTGTATTCCGTGTCCGGATCGCTGGCCCAACCGGAAAATCCCCGCCCGATCATTGATGGGCAAAGAACATAGTATTTGTCGGTAAAATGCGGTGCGACATGGTCAAAGTCATCAGCCAGACGCGCCAGCCCGTGCATCATCAGAAGCGGTCGATTGGCCGGATTTCCCCACGCCCTGACATGGACTTCATAGCCACAGCATTTGACGAAATGTTCGCGAAAATCGGCCATTGGGTGCTCCTTGTCAGGGATGTTTTGTTCGGATCGTCAGGCGGACTTCTTGCGGGCCATCATGAACAGGCGATTGAACGGAAACAGGGTACGTCCGTCATCGCGTGACGGATAGACCTGATTAAGCCGTTCCTTGTATTTCGCAGTGAATTTTGCGCGCGCTTCATCATCGGGCAGGGCATCCATGACCGGTCGCAAGATGGTCGAACTCGTCCAGTTATAGACCGCGTCTGGCCCGGTCAGCACATGGCAATACTGCGTTTGCCAAAGGTCGACTTCGTCACATGCAGGGGTCAACACATCGAAATAATCACCCGGGCGCATGATGCGGGCCGCATGCATCGCGGTTGCCACTTCCTTGCGCCAGTCCATCCCCGCTTCGCCGATCAACTGGTGGCTGGGTGCCAGGAAATTGTTGGGCACCTGAATGGCGATAATGCCGCCGGGGCGAAGATGTTCAAGAAGGCGCGGAAACAGCTTTGAGTGATCGGGCACCCAGTGCAGGGCCGCATTGGAAAACAGCAGATCAATTGGCGCGTCCGGTTGCCAGTCGGCGATGTCGGCCTTTTGCCAGGTGATGTTTTCATCCCGCTTGCGCGCGGTCTCAAGCATCTCGTCAGACGAATCAACACCTGTGATACGTGGTCCGTCAGGATCGCTTGAACCATATGCATCGGCAAGTATGGCTGTTACCGAACCCGGACCACAGCCCAGGTCGACAATATGACGGGGTGAAAACCCGCTTGCCGGTTTGGGCAAACGCGAAATCAGATCGATGGCCGGTCGCAGGCGTTCATTGCCAAATAAACCGTAACGGGCGGGATCCCAGTGTGTATTGCTCATGGGGAAAGTCTTATCGCGTTTCGGATGTCATTTGAAGCATCGAGGAGAGGTGCAGACAAAAACAAGCGCCCCAGACCAGAGGTTGGGGCGCAGAAATCCGATGATACATCAAAAGCAGCGATCAGTGATCGGACGCTTCAAGCTGGTCATAATGGCCCTTGATCAGATGGAACATGAACAGCACGGCACCAATGAACATCGCAAGTCCGACGAAGTAGGAATAACCGTCCTGCGAACCTGACGCGTAAAACAGGCCGAAAAGACCGACCACGATGGTCAGAACACCAAAGATCAACCGATCCATACCCATGTTGGAACTCCTCTAAGCCGAATGTTTGTTATTCAAATTTATCGAAAACTGTACTGCGATCAAACCGCAAACATCATCTTATGCCTGACCCTTTTCCCGAATTCTTTGCGGTATGTCATGAAACTCGGCGGCAATTTGTAAATAAACCGGCCTTTTGAAAGGCACGATAAGGTCCGGCAGGGTCGCCAGATCGTTCCAGCGCCAGCTGTCAAATTCTGGATCCGGGACATCAATATTGATGTGTTTGTCCTTGCCGGTAAAGCGCATGGCGAACCATTTCTGTTTCTGGCCGCGATACTTGCCCTTGAAGGCCTTGCCAATCAGGTGTTCGGGCAGGTCATAGGTCAGCCAGTTCGGTGTTTCAGAAATGATTTCAGCCTTGTCGGTGCCGATTTCTTCCTTGAGTTCGCGCATGGCGGCTTCAATCGGCGTTTCGCCGTCATCAATACCGCCTTGCGGCAGTTGCCAGGCGCCTTCAAACCCGAAACGGTTGCCCATCCAGACCAATCCGTCTGCGTTAAACAGGGCAATACCGACGCATGGCCGATACGGAAGATCATCTGCCGTGACTTTGTCTGCGTTCGGGGTGTCGGACTTCTTTGCCATGACTGCTCCTGACTGACTGGGCCGGAGTACCGGCATCTGTCATTAGTTCTCGATTGTGTTGGCGGGTTCGTCGGGCTCCGCCGGATCGGCAGGCTCCGAAAGCGCTTCTTCCTGCTCGGCCTGTTCTGCCATGACCTCACGTTCGCGTTGTTCGGCTTCAAGGCGGGCGGCCTCTGCCTCGTCGGCAGATTGCGGCGTGACCTGCTGGCCTGATACGGCACTAACCGGGACCAGAACAACGCCCTGACGTTTCAGGCGGAAGGCCCAGTTGCGCAGTCGCTGGATCGTCACCGGATAGGATTGCGCAATCCCGACGGCAACGCCATTGCGTTTGGCGATCTCGACCAGTTCGGCCAATCGCCTGTCGATGTGGCGGCGGCTTGGCGTGTCATCGATGATGACATTGCTGATCGCATTCGGTGTTCCGTCGTTTGCCGCAAGTTGCGCGCCATAGCTGGCGACACCGCTTCCGGTGCCTTCGACATACATAAGGCCAGTACGCGAAATGAATTCGATCACCGGGCGAATGGCGCTATCGAGGCTACCAAATTTCGATCCCTGACGACTGACCAGGCCAGCATAGCCCGGGAAACGTGCCAGCAACCATTCCAGACGGACAAGGTTTTCACCCTCTGACAGGGATGTCAAAAGTGCGCGCGGTCCGGGGTCTGACAGTGGGAAGTCCGCCGGTTCCATCGGAAGTTCAAGGAAGACCTCGTGGCCCATGGCGCGTGCTTCGCGGGCAACCGTTTGCAGATCGCGGGCATAGGGCGAAATCGCAAGTGAAATGTTCAGCGGCAGATCATTGATGGCCGCGTCGGTACGCTCTTCGTTCAGGCCAACACCGGTCAGCATGACGGCGACAACCGGGGTGCCTTCGGGCAGTTCGAACGGGCGTTTGTAGGCTTCAAACGGTGTGGTGCCATCATCGCCGATGCGCGGGATGCGGCCAAAACTGCCTTCCTCGTCAAGACCGGGCAATGGGGCCGGGCGCAAGGGATCGGGTTCGATCGGTTCGTCAAACGATCCTTCTTCCTCGATCAGGGCGGCGAGTTCTTCTGGTGTCGGGGCGCCATCACCGGTGCCATCGGTTGCCCCCGGCGTTCCGATGAGATCGGAAACGCCATCAAGGTTGCCGGCGATGTCTTCGGCCGACTGGCCTTGGCCATTTGCGCCATTGGCAGCCTCCATCGCGGCGCGATCGCGATCCTGAATGTCCTTAACGCCGCGCGCGATTTCTTCTTGCAGTTCGCGTTCGGTGCCCGGAACCGTGATCGTGGCTTCCGGCCCGCCAGCATGAAACAGCCGCCAGCCGGTTTCCGGATCAAGCACCGGGATCATCGCGACCGCTGTTGCGCAAAACGGCGACAGGAACAGGGTTATGATCAGCAGTTTCGAAAGCCAGCTGCGCCGTGATTTCGGCCGCTTTGGCATTCGTTTGAACTGTACTTCGATCGGCAGTTCATTAAAGGGCAGGTCATCGAGATTGACGTTGTCTTCATCGTCGTCGGCGTCAGTCATCCCGTCGCCAAGGTCGTCGGCCAAATCACTGGCCATGTCCTCGTCGATGTCACCGTTCTTTTTCTTTCGGAACGGCAAGGAATTTAGGATTTTCCTGAACACGCGCAATTAGTCTCTCACGATGCCGGGTCCAACCTTACCCATTCGGACGCGGGCCAAACAGCGAAATACCCCGGATCATGTCAAGCGCACGCGACAGCTGATAATCATCAATCGCCAGCTGTTCGGCCTCGTCACGGCGGGAATTTGCATCCTGTTCCGCATCTGTGATGCCTTCGTCCTCGTTGCGAAGGGCGCCACTAAGCGATGCTTCGGAGCGACGGGTATCCGCCTCGATGCTTTCGACACGTGCCTGCGGAACAATGATGTCCGGTACAATGCCGACTTCCTGAATGGACTTGCCCGATGGCGTGTAATAGCGCGCCGTGGTCAGACGAAGTGCCACGTTTCCGGGCATCGGCAGGATGGTCTGGACCGATCCCTTGCCAAAGCTGCGCGTGCCCATAATGACCGCACGGCGGTGATCCTGAAGCGCGCCTGCAACAATTTCGGATGCCGAGGCAGAACCATCATTGATCAGAACCACAATCGGCAAACCTTCGCTCAGGTCACCGCTGCGTGCGTTGTACCGTTCGGTGTTTTCGGTATCACGCGGACGGGTCGATACGATTTCACCCTTATCAAGGAAGGCATCGGAAACCGAGATCGCCTGATCAAGCAAACCGCCCGGGTTGTTGCGCAGGTCAATCACCAGCCCCTTGATTTCAGGGCCGATTTCTTCGCGCATGTCGGCAATGGCGCGCTGCAGGCCGCTGGCGGTCTGTTCGTTGAATTTGGTGATACGGATATAGCCGATATCGTCTTTCGGTTCGGCGCGGACCGACTGGATCTTGATCACAGCACGAGTCAGGGTGACATCAAATGGTGCCTGTTCACCCTTGCGGATGATGGTCAGGACGATGTCGGTATTGACCTTGCCACGCATCATCTCGACCGCGTCATTCAGCGTCATGCCGCGAATGGCGGTGCCATCGATATGCGTAATGAAGTCGCCCGGCTGAAGGCCAGCCTTTTCGGCAGGCGTGTCATAGATCGGGGCGATGACTTTGACAAAGCCGTCTTCCATTGTGACTTCGATGCCAAGGCCACCGAATTCGCCGCGGGTATCGACCTGCATTTCCTCGAAATTATCCATATTCAGATATGAGGAATGCGGATCAAGCGATGTCAGCATGCCGTTGATGGCCGCTTCGATCAGTTTTTTGTCATCGACGTCTTCGACATATTTGCTTTTGACCTGTTCGAACACATCGCCAAACAGGTTGAGCAGCCGATAGGTCTCAGCCGAGGAGGTTGAAGATTGCGCCAAAACTGGCGACGCAAGGCCGATAGTCATGCCGGTCGCGAGTGCGAGTACTGCCAATCGTGAGGTTTTCATCCACTTACCTTGCCGTTTTTCGAGGCCAGCCATGGAAGCGGATTGATTGCTTCCCCGTTCTGGCGCATCTCCAGATATAGTTTTGGCGAAGTTTCACCCATAATACCAACAGGTTCGCCCGCCAATAGATATTGTCCTACCACACTGTCCAGCCGATCAAAACCGGCGATAAGGCTATGGTATCCTTCGCCGTGTTCGATAATCAAGAGGCGGCCATACCCGCGGAAGGGGCCAGCAAAGACAACTTTGCCGTCAAAAGGTGAGACAACCTGCGCATTTGCGCGTGTGCTGATCTCAATTCCCTTGGATCTGTTTACGGTCAAACCATCCGGACCGCGTGATTTTTCACCAAAAAGTGTAACCACTTTACCACTGGCGGGCATGCGGAGGTTGCCCTGTGCCAGTGTGATCGAACTGCCAACAGCGAATTCTTCATCACTGGTGTCGTTGCCACCGGTCTTGCCCGCATCAGATTTGCTTTCGGGCGGCGGTGGCGGCGTGTTTTTGGCAATTGTTGTCGCGCCAAGCGTGTCTGCATCCGGTTCGGTACGTGTCGCAACACGAACTTCCGGACGCGCGCGCGGGCGTGGCAGCCCTTCGGCACGATTTTCCAGATTGCGCAAAAGCTCGCCCAGCGATTTGGCTTCATCGGCAAGCACACTTACCGCCTTGGCGGCTTCTTCAGCTTCGGCCTCTGTCTGGGCGCGCAGGCGGCGCTTTTCATCGAGAAGGGCGGCAAGGGATGCGCGTTCTTGCTGCAATTCCTGGGTGGCAGCGGCCAATTCGCTGCGACGATTACGAATATCTTCGCGCAGCGTAGCAATCTCGCCCAGTTCTTTGCGCAGATCGCGGGCGTGCTGTTCGACACCTGGCAGGGCGGCCTTAAGCAATACCGCGGAACGCAACGTATCCTGCGGCGATGTCGGAAGGGCAATGACCGCTTCGGGCGGGGTGGTCGACAGGCGCTGCAGGGCCATCAGGATGCGGGCATATTGCCCGGCCTTGTCTTCAAGGCTGGTGGCCGCGACCTTTTCACGTGCTTGAAGCGTTTCGAGCTGATCTTCCAGTTCGGTCAGCGTGGTTTCAAGACGCTGGGTGCGTCTGGCGACAGATATCGCCTCGGACTGAAGGGCTTGTTCCTCGGTCCAGAGTTCCCGTGATTTGCGTGACAGGAACTCTTCCTGTTTTTGCTGTTCGGAAAGCTGGTTTTCAAGTTGATCAAGTTGCTGATCAACCTTTTGCAGCGATTGGGCAAAAGAAGGCGCAGCCCCGCCTGCAGCAAAAACCGCAAAAGCGATCAGCGCAGGCAGGGCGATCTCATAAGCTAACTTAGCTCGCAAGAAGCGCATCATTCTGTTTCAGGCCCTTAAGCAAGGGTTTACCGGTCATTTCGGCCGGTTGCGGCACGCCAAGCAATTGCAGCAAGGTCGGTGCGACATCGGCCAAACGACCATCTTCCAATGTTACCCCTTCCGGACCGTTAACAAGGATGGTCGGAACGAGATTAAGTGTATGTGCCGTGTGCGGTTCACCGGTTTCCGGATCGACCATTACTTCGCAGTTGCCGTGATCGGCGGTCACAAAGGCAACGCCGCCGACCGACTTGATCGCGTCAATTACCTTGCCAAGGCAGGTGTCAACCGCCTCGGCGGCCTTCATTGCGGCTTCAAGAATGCCGCTATGGCCGACCATGTCGGGGTTGGCAAAGTTCAGGATGATGGTGTCGTATTTTTCCGACTTGATGGCAGCGACCAGTTTTTCGGTCACTTCCGGTGCCGACATTTCTGGCTGCAGGTCATAGGTCGCGACTTTGGGGGAGGCGACCAGAATGCGGTCCTCGCCCTCGAATACCTGTTCTTCGCCGCCGTTAAAGAAGAACGAAACGTGCGGGTATTTTTCGGTCTCGGCGATGCGAAGCTGCTTCATACCTGCCTTGGAAACCACTTCGCCAAAGATATTCGGCAGGGTCTGCGGCGGATAGATCGCATCCATATATTTCGCATGTTCGGACGAATATTCGACCATCCCGGCCTGAACGGCGAACTTGACCGGCGTGCCGCGATCAAAGCCATCGAATTCCGGTGCGCAAAGGGCTGCCAGGATTTCACGTGCGCGGTCCGCCCGGAAATTGGTCATCAGAAGGCCGTCGCCATCCTTTATGCCGTCATAATCGCCAATCACGGTCGGCAGAACAAATTCATCGGTGGTGCCGGCTTCATAGGCGTTGGCAATCGCGGCCTCCGCACTTTCTGCGCTGCGACCATCGGCGTAATTTTTGCCCTGAACCATGGTGAAATAGGCCTGGCTTACACGTTCCCAGCGATTGTCGCGGTCCATGGCGTAATAACGGCCGGTGACTGTGGCGATTTCAACATTGGCATCGCCGATCAGGGCGCGGAATTTCTCAAGGAACTTGGCGGCACTTTTCGGTGCGGTATCACGGCCATCAAGATAGGCGTGAATTTTCACCTGCACACCGGCGCCCGCAATGATCTTGGCCAGGGCCGCCATGTGGGCCTGATGGGAATGCACCCCGCCTTCGGACAGAAGGCCCGCGATATGGCAAACGCCCTTGGAATCGGAAAGTTTGGCGATGATCTTTTTGACGGTGTCGGTATCGGCGATGGTGCCGGTTTTGACGGCCTCGTCAATTTTGGGCAGTTCCTGCATGACCACACGGCCAGCACCCAGGTTCATGTGACCGACTTCCGAGTTGCCCATCTGACCTTCGGGCAGGCCAACATCCAGACCGCAGGCCTTGAGGAACCCGGTCGGATTGTTGGCGTAAAGGTCATCCCAGACAGGCGTGTTGGCAAGGGCGACAGCGTTGTCCTTGCTTTCTTCGCGATAACCCCAGCCGTCTAGAATGCACAGCACCACAGGGCGCGGGCGCTTTACGGAATTCGATACAGTCACGTTCATAAACCCCACAGATAAAGGAAAAGGCTGAATGTCCCGTAAATATGGTGACTTACGGGGTGTTTCGCCATCAATCCCGCCATGCGGACAGGGTGGGTCAGTCTTCGCACACGACAGGTACATCAATTACCCTGGCAATTTAGCACGATTACCGTTGCTTAACAGCATCTGCCGCAGAAAATTTTGCAGATGCAAACCAGTTCTTTTGACAGTGTCTAAAGACGCAGATAGTGTTCAATCTGACGGTGAACCTCTGAGGTGGCAGAAATGTTATCTCGCACCGTGACGGGAGAGTTCGGATATCACGCGATTTGCATGATGTGCGGCGCCGAAGGAGCAATGCCTCATAAACACTCTCAGGCAGATGGACCGTCACGGAAGAGGCTCTGGAGAGAGAAACCAAAAAGCGCCTGGGAGAAAGCGCTGGTCAGGTTTCCACCGAAGGATGAACGCCCCAAGCCGATCTTGATCGGGCAGGGCGGATAATCTCAGGTCAAGGGACAGAGGGGGCAAAAACACCGGTTCGTAAACAGCGCGAAAACAAGCGCGTTATTGAGCCGTGAAGGAGGCCCTTGATGACAAATCCCGCGACCGATCCATCTTCGGGATCGCAAAAGAAATCCCAACATGACGTCAACCTGTCGGTTGTTGACCTTTACACGATCGGCATCGGTCCTTCGAGTTCGCATACGGTTGGCCCGATGCGCGCGGGATATCGTTTCTGCCTTGAGCTTGAGGCGCGCAACCTTTTGCAAAAGACCGGCAGTGTCGTGGTTGATCTTTATGGATCGCTTGCCCTGACCGGCAAGGGGCACGCAACCGATACCGCGGTGATCATGGGCCTGAATGGCAAGCGCCCGCGCAATATCGATCCTGATGATATCGTGCCGACTGTGAAGGCGATTGATGAAACCAGCCAGTTGCAGCTTTACGGGCAGTATCCGGTTGCGTTTAATCGCGATACCAATCTGGTGTTTCATTTCACCGAAACCTTGCCGCAGCATCCCAATGGCATGCGCATTACCGCCTTTGACCATGATGGCGTGAAAATCCATACCCAGGAATATTTTTCGGTCGGGGGTGGCTTTATCGTTTCCAGTGACGATCACGGTGCGGAATATTCCGGCGATAACATCACCTTGCCATTTCCGTTCTCGTCCGCCGATGAACTGATGGAAATCTGCAAACGCGAAGGCCGCTCTATCGCGGAAATCATGATGGAGAACGAACAAAGCTGGCGCAGCGCCGATGAAACCATCGCCTTTGTTGATCGCGTTCATGACGCGATGATGAACTGCATTGACCGTGGCATCCGAACTGACGGTATCTTGCCCGGTGGCCTGAATGTCAAACGCCGGGCATCGAACCTTTACAAGGAGCTGACCGAAAAGCCCGAAGCAGGCCTGCGTGATCCGTTAACGGTGATTGACTGGGTCAATCTTTATGCCCTTGCCGTGAACGAGGAAAACGCCGCAGGCGGGCGAGTTGTGACCGCACCGACCAACGGGGCGGCCGGCGTTATTCCCGCCGTTCTGCGCTATTACGAAAAGTTCGGTGCCAACGCCAATCAGCACAAAATTCGTGAATTCCTTCTGACCGCGGCGGCCATCGGATCGATCTATAAAAAGCGCGCCTCGATCTCGGCGGCCGAAGTTGGCTGTCAGGGCGAGGTCGGGGTTGCCTGTTCGATGGCGGCTGGCGCGCTGTGTGCGGTGCTGGGCGGAACGCCCGAACAGGTTGAAAACGCCGCCGAGATCGGGATGGAACATAACCTTGGCCTGACCTGCGATCCGATTGGCGGTCTGGTGCAGGTTCCCTGCATCGAACGTAACACCATGGGTGCGGTCAAGGCGATCAATGCGGCACGTCTGGCACTGCGCGGTGACGGACAGCATACCGTGTCGCTGGATAAGGTGATCGAGACCATGCGCCAGACGGGACTCGACATGCAAAGCAAGTACAAGGAAACCAGTCAGGGCGGTCTTGCGGTCAATGTCAACGTGGTCGAGTGTTGATCCCAACTCTTAAGAATAGGGCAGAAAACCGGGCTTTTTGGCATTTGAAATGTAAATTAGACGGTTTTCTGCTTTTGTTTCTTGCGACTTGCGGTTGGTGTTTTGCTATGATTTGCCGACTAAAAATAGGGGCAAAGACCCCAATATCGGTTGGACATAGATATGAGCAAAAAACTGTTCCGCATTTACATCGCGGTCAGTCTGGATGGCTTCATTGCGCGTGCCAATGGTGCGGTGGACTGGTTGGGGGAATATGACCCGGCCGAGTTCGGCTTTGATGACTTTCTGGACTCCGTCGGTACGCTGATCATCGGGCGAAACACCTTTGATCAGGTGATGGAATTTGGCGACTGGCCCTATGAGGCCCGCCGCACAATCGTTCTGACTTCACGCGAACTGCCCAAAGATAGGCCTGCCAACACAGAGGCCTATGGCGGCAGTATCATCGAACTGGTCGATCAATTGCGCGACCGGCGGTCGGCGGATGGCGACATCTGGGTCGTCGGCGGGGGCAGCGTGGTCACACAGTTCCTGTTTGGCGGTTTCGCCGATCAGCTTGATATCTTTACCATCCCGGAAGTGCTGGGTTCCGGTATTTCATTGTTCGGGCGTGACGCCGGGGGGATCAAACCCCGTCTTCTGGCGTCCGAACGGTACAATTCCGGCGTCGTGCGCAGCCAGTACGGTTTGGCGTAAGCCCGAAAACAAACAAGCCCGCATCTGGTGAACCGGATGCGGGCTTTGTGTTCCTGTGCCGTTTTTGGCGCAGGATGAAGGCTTAAATCTCTTCAAGTGCCTCAAGCGATTCTGGCAGGATTTGACCGCCATCGACCACGATTTGCTGGCCGGTGATATAGGCCGCTTCATCGGATGCAAAGAACAGGGCGGCGTTGGCGATATCCTCGACACTGCCCAGACGTTTCAGCGGGATCGAGTTCGCCATCGAGCACAGATAATCCTCGCCAAGATCGGCCAGGCCCTCTGTCATGATATTGCCGGGCATGACGGCATTGATCGTCGTGTTATAGCGCGACAATTCCATGGCGGCCGTCTTGATAAAGCCAAGCTGTCCGGCCTTTGACGCACCATAGTGCGACCATCCCGGATAGCCGGTGACAGGCCCGGTGATCGAGGACGTG
The DNA here is from genome assembly GCF_002388495.1 of Thalassospira sp. UBA4513. Taxonomy (NCBI): domain Bacteria; kingdom Pseudomonadati; phylum Pseudomonadota; class Alphaproteobacteria; order Rhodospirillales; family Thalassospiraceae; genus Thalassospira; species Thalassospira sp. UBA4513. Next base: position 271,455 of record NZ_DGMR01000038.1, on the reverse strand, counting down.
ATCACCACGCGCCCCTTGCCGCTTTTCTCGAAATAGGGAATGCAGGCCTTCACGCACAGGAAGCTGCTTTTAAGGTTGGTCGACATGACCTGATCCCAGTCATCCGCCGTCATATCGACCATCTTGACCTGTGGAAATATGCCGGCATTGGCGCACAGGATGTCAATCCCGCCAAAGGTTTTGGCCGTGTAGTCGGCAAGCGCGCTTACCTGATCGAAATCCGAGACATCACACAGGAACATGTCGGCGGTGCCCCCGGCGGCCTTGATTTCATCCACCGTCGCGGCCGCGTCCTTTTCGGTGCGGGCGGCGATCATGACCTTTGCGCCCTTGCTGGCAAATACCTTGGCGATACCCTTGCCAATGCCCTTTGAGCCACCGGTGACGATGACGCTTTTGCCGGAAATCGAAGTCAGCATGGTCGATCCTTTCGTGAAGTCATTGGGCAATGCGCCAGCTTTGCGGTGTGCTGCGGATTGCCGGTTCCCTGATTGTGCGCTGAGTTATGTTTTCTTGATGATTGGTCGAAATATTCCGTGATGCAACAAAAAATGTTGCAAGTTACACATTTTGTGCCGCATTATTCACAAAATGGTACTGAGACGGTCCTGAAACGGCGCACAACATCCGCTTCGAGGCGGTCACGAAACAACGACAGGAGGCATCAATTGGGCGGCATTTACGATGACAAGATGATTGATGTCCTGAAAGAGGGTGCCATATCGGTCCTGCCCGGTTGGGGTATGGGGCCGGATGCCGATGTGTCGCTTCTGACCGTTTCGGAAAATGCGACCTTTTTGGCAACCGATCCAAATAGCGGTGCAAAACTGATCCTGCGCGTTCATCGGCCGGGCTATCACACGCGTGCGGAAATCGAATCTGAACTCGCCTGGATCAATGCGCTTCGGGCCAGTGACATTGTCGACACACCCAAGCCACGCATGCGCAGCGACGGGTCACTGGTTGCCGAGTTTGATCAGGGCGGGGTCAGTCGCCATGTGGTCGCGTTTGATTTTATGCGTGGTGCCGAACCCTCCGCTGATGAGGCACTGGTTGATGGATTTTTCAAGTTGGGCGCGATCAGTGCGCGCCTGCATGGTCATGCGCGGCAATGGACCCGATCGGTTAATTTTGTGCGCAAAAGCTGGACGTTCGATACCACCCTTGGCGCCAATCCGCATTGGGGGGATTGGCGGGACGCACAGGGCCTTGATGACGATGGTCTGGCGTTGCTTGAACGTCTATGCAGCCATCTTGATCAGAAGCTTGCGTCCTTCGGGATGGGCAATGATCGCTATGGTCTGATCCACGCCGATTTGCGTCTGGCAAACCTTCTGGTCGATGGCGACCGGCTGGGTGTGATTGATTTCGATGACTGCGGTTTTGGCTGGTTTGGCTATGACTTTGCAGCCGCGATCAGCTTTATCGAGCTTGATCCGATAGTCCCGGCATTGAAAGAAGCCTGGGTCGAGGGATACCGGACCGTTGCGCCGTTTTCAGCCAGTGACGCGGCGATGCTTGATAGCTTTGTAATGCTGCGTCGCCTGCTTTTGACTGCCTGGATTGCCAGCCATCCGGAAACACCGACCGCGCAGGAAATGGGCACAGGCTTTACCGCCGGGACCCTGCAAATGGCGCAGGATTATCTGACAGCCGAGAATGCGAAATGAAGCCTGTGCGCCCCATCCTTGATATGAACGCCTATGATGGCAAAACGTCTTTCGCGCAGACCAAAGAGGGTGACGACCTTTTGTCGCGCCGCACCCGGAACTTTGGCGCGGCATCGGTTCTGTTTTACCGCGATCCAATTGAAATGGTGTCGGGATCAGGCTGCTGGATGACAGCAGCGGATGGCACCAGCTATCTGGATTTCTATAACAATGTGCCCTCGGTCGGGCATTGCCATCCGCGTGTGGTCGCGGCTATGGCGGATCAGGCCGCCAAGCTTAATATCAACAGTCGTTATCTGCATCAGACGACCGAGGAATATCTCGATCGTCTGAAGGCGACATTTCCGAATTACCTTGAAAATATCGTCCTGACCTGTAGCGGCAGCGAGGCCAATGACCTTGCTCTGCGCATTGCACAGCGTGCGACGGGTGCCAGTGGTTTTATCGTGACTGAGTCCGCCTATCACGGCAACACGGCGGCGGTGACGGACATTTCGCCATCGGCGTTGAAACGTGGCCAATTGCCTGATCACGTGATTGCCATTCCGGCCCCCAGCAAGCTTACATACGGCGATGATATTGCCGCTGGTTTTGCCGATGAGGTCAATAAGGCCGCACTTGTTTTGCAGGATCGCGGATACGGGGTGGCGGCCCTGATCGCCGATAGCATTTTTTCCAGTGACGGTGTGTTTTCCAACCCGCGCGGTTTCTTGCGTCTGGCTGTCGCGATTGTGCATCGGGCGGGCGGGCTGTTTATTGCCGATGAAGTGCAGCCGGGTTTTGGCAGAACCGGCGATGCCTTCTGGGGCTTTGCCCGACACGATGTCGAACCCGATATCGTCAGCATGGGTAAACCGATGGGCAATGGTTTCCCGATGGCGGGCATTGCGGTGCGGCCGGAATTGCTCAGCGCATTTTGCGACGATGTCGGATATTTCAACACCTTTGCCGCAAGCCCGGTGGCCTCGGCGACGGGGCTGGCCGTTTTGAATGTCATCCGCGATGAAAACCTTCAAGCCAATGCAGCACTTTGTGGCAAATCATTGCGCGAAGGGTTGCTGCATCTGGCGGATATTGATGGCCGCATCAGCGATGTGCGCGGGGCTGGGTTATTTATTGGTGTTGATCTGTCACCCGATGGTGATCCGACCAATCCCAGCGGGCAACTGGTCGGTGACATCATCAATGCCATGCGCGAGAACCGGGTTCTGATCGGTGCGGCCGGGAAATACGGCCAGACATTAAAAATTCGCCCGCCGCTTTGCCTGAAATCGTCCGAGGTTGATTTCTTTATCGAGGCGCTGGCGAAGTCGCTTCGCGCCTGTCGATAAGCGCCCGAACCGGCTATTGAGGGATCAGTTGCGCGTCGCGGCCTTGATCGTGCAGCCACCGGCACGGATGGTTTCATCAAGAACCCCCATCGGGCTTTCATCAGTGACCAGAACATCGACCGACGTCCAGTCGCAATAGCGTGCCGGGAAGGCCTGATTGAACTTGGTGTGATCGGCAACGATCATGCTGCGTGTGGCGCGTTCCATCATGACGGAATAAACATCAGCCGCCTCGATCAGCGCATCGCTGGCCCCGTCACCGTCAAGGCCACTGGCACCCAATATGGCCCATTCCACCCGATAGTTTTCAAGAAAACGCACGGTCTGCGCGCCATGCATCGCACCTTCCTGTGCGTGATAAAGCCCCGGCGCCATGATCACCCGGATTGTCGGGTTGATGGCAAGCACGGTGGCAACGCCAAACGAATGGGTGATGACGGTGAGGTCCGTCATGGTCACCGCCAGTCGTTTGGCGACATGAACCGTCGTGGCCCCGGATCCGATCATGATATGGCGCGCACCGGCCAGAACCGGGACGGATTGTTTGGCGATGCTTTCGCGTTCGGCAATGTGAAGCTGATGGCGTTCATTCAGGCCCGGTTCGCTGGCCTGACGGCGGACAGCACCGCCATAGGTACGGTTAATCAGCCCTTGCGACGTCAGTTCGTCAAAGTCACGTCGAATGGTTTCATTCGAGACATTCAAACGTTCGGCCAGATCCGCGATCCGCAATGACGGTTCGAGGTCCAGTTCGCCAAGAATGCGTTGTTGTCGAAGGGATTTCTTATTTGCTGCCATGACGCGATGATAGTGCCCGGACCATCATCGCGCCAGCCGTTTTAAGCAATCCATCAATCGGAATTCAGCCCGTATTTACGGCAGTGGGCGTGGTAGCTGCTGACAAGTTCATCGGCCCCGATCAGATTGCCGGCTTCGTCCTTGTAGGTCAGATGATGTTCAATCGGCTGACCCTGCCAAAGCTTTTCAATCTCGGCCCGTTTCGGCGTCTTGCGGAAATCGGCAATGAAGTCGTTGATCGCACAAAGCAACGGATAGGACGCCGGATCGGCTGCGACCGCCGCGACATAGAAGAACGGGTGCGGCAGGATCGGCTTGGGCAGGACTTCCAGACGACCATGCCAAGGGCTTTGCGGGTTTTTCGACGCCCAATAAAACACAGGATGGTCGCCTGCAAAGGCATCAATCGCCCCGTCGGCAACCGCATCATGCACGCGCGAAATATCGCCATAGGCGATCATGTTCGAAAGCTTGGCAATACCACCGGGTTTGTTTTCATTATCCGCCCAGCGAAGGCCGACATCTTCAAGCACGGCAAGGGCGGCGGGGTCATTAACCGTGCCCAGTACCTTGCCCTCAAGATCGGCAATGGTGTTGATGGATGTGTTGTCCGTGCGGCGGATCAGCGAAAAGTTCAGATAGGTGTAGGTATCTGAAAACGCGACACCCTTGTAAAAATCGCTGGGCGGCAGGGCGCACCAGACAACATCGGCGGGCGGTTGCCCGGCCTTTTTGCCGACAAACAGAAGTTCGGTCAAAAGATCCCACGGATGTTCAATGAACTCGCACTCAACGCCGATGGATTTGGCAAAGGCCTCGGCATAATCGATATCAATACCATGAAGCGGCCCGCCTTTTTGCGGGCGGAACGAGGCCCCGACCAGTGCCGGGTCAATGGCGATGCGGATTTTGCCGCGCGCCTTGATGTCGGCAAGACGGTCATAGGCCGGATCTTCGGGAATGTAACTGGCGGCCAGAAACTGCGAAAGCTTGGTCGATACGTTTGCTGTATCGGTGGTGCAGTTTGAAAGTTTGGCGATTTCGCCCGATGCCCAGCTTACTTTGCTGCGTGTGCGGGCCGATGAGTCTTTGCTGGCATCGAGCAGTTCAAACACGACCTGGTTGTGGCCGCTGATATGTTCAAGGCGTCCGGACATCTGGGCAAAGCGATCCTTAAGCCCACCCAGCGCCTCTTCGATTTCACCGCCCAGGCTGTCAAGGTCATTGCCGATATTGCCCATGCTTTCGCGCAAGGATTTAGTGACATCGGACAGATCAATCAGATCTACGGCCTCGTTGGTGCGCTGCATGGTGCTTTGCGCCAGATTACCAACTTCCTTGGCCACCACGGCAAAGCCGCGGCCATGGTCACCGGCGCGGGCGGCCTCGATCGTGGCGTTAAGGGCGAGCAACTTGATCCCCTTGCCGATATCTTCAATCGCACTCAGAACCTTTGCCGCACCTTCGGCCTTGGTTTCCAGATCCTGACTGATCTTTTCAAGATCGCCACGAATGGCATCGGTTTTCGACGAGACCGTTGCACGCGTGCTTTCCTGTACGTCGTTGGCGGTATGGGTGCTTTCTTCGATTTCGCGGCGTGTCTGTTCAAGGCCGGTGCGCAGATTGTTGGATCGCACATCGATCTCGCGCATCAGGCTGTCTTGGGTTTCGCCCGCCGTATTGGCGAATTTCAAAAGGTTTTCAATGTAATCAAGGGCCGTGGAAATACCGCGCATCAGCCCGTCAAGTTGGTCGGCTTGTGGTGGTGGGGTATCCGCCTGCATGGGCTGAGTGTCTGGTGATTGTTGCGGCTCGTCCTGATCGACCAGGTCCGCACGCGGCGCCAAGATGGTTTCTTCCATTTTTCAAAGCCTCACCACTGCCACTGAATTTTGTGAATTTTTATTTCTTATAAGGAAACTCTATCGTCGGGTGGAAAATGTTGCAAGGCAGCATATTATGAAAGTTGATAACAGCTGTTGTGATGCCTTGAAGTTGCAATGCTTTTCAAAAGCCACAGGACGTTTGGTGCCCGCACACCAGAACTTTTTGTTGCGTTGCATTGCCTAGTGCTCGGCAATGCCGAACTTGCGGCAATGAGCGTGATATAGGGTTGCCAATTCATCGGCCCCGATCAGGTTTCCGGCCTCGTCCTTGTAGGTCAGGTGATGTTCAAGCGCCTGGCCCTGCCAAAGTTTTTCGATCTCGGCGCGCGCAGACGTGCCACGGAATTCGGCAATGAATTCGTTGATCGCACACAGCAACTTCCAGGATGCCGGTTCGGCGGCCACGGCGGCAGTATAGTAATAAGGCAGCGGCAGGATATTACCCGGCAGGACTTCAATGCGGCCATGCCATGGGCTTTCCGGGTTATTTGCGGCCCAGTGGAAGATCGGCTGATCAACCGCAAAGGCATCAACGGCCCCGTCGGCCAAGGCATCATGCAGGCGTGTCTGGTCGCTATAGGCAATCAGGTTGGAAAGCTTGGCGATGCCGCCCGGCTTGCTTTCATTATCTGCCCAGCGTAGCCCCTGTTCTTCAAGAACCTGAAACGCCACCGGATCGTTGATGATGCCCAACACCTTGCCATCAAGATCAGAAAGGCGATTGGTCGCCGTATTTCCGGCCCGCCGACAAAGCGCGAAGTTGAGATACGTGTAGGTATCAGAATAAGCGACACCCTTGTAAAAGTCGCTGGGGGGCAGGGCGCTCCAGACCACATCGGCGGTCGGTGCGCCGGGCTTTGCGCCCACAAAAAGAAGCTCTGTCAGAAGATCCCAGGGATGTTCAACAAATTCACATTCAACGCCCAGCCACTTGGCAAGTGCCCTTGCGTAATCGGCATCAAGGCCACGCAGCGGATCATTTGGCTTCAGGCGGAATGACAGCCCGACAAAGGCCGGTTCAATGGCAATGCGGATTTTGCCGCGCGCCTTGATATCGGCCAGTCGGTCATATGTCGGATCATCATGCAGGTGATGGGACTTCAAAAACTGTGCAAGGTTGTCTTGCGCCAGTGCCGCATCCGAAAGGCTTGTGCTCAGCGCCTTGGTGTCATTATGGGCCCAGGTGACCTTGCCGCGTGTGCGGGCCGATGCATCCTTGCTGCCCGCCAGCAATTCAAACACCACCTGATTGTGCTCGGAAATATCAGATAGCCGTTCTGACATGTTGGCAAAGCGTTCCTGAAGGGTGGTAAGCGACCCTTCGATTTCATTGCCAAGGCTATCAAGGTCATTACCGATACTGGCCATGCTTTCGCGAAGCGCCTTGGTGACATCCGAAAGATCGATCAGATCGACCGCCTCGTGGGTGCGTTGCATGGTGCTTTGCGCCAGATTGCCGACTTCCTTGGCAACAACGGCAAATCCACGGCCATGATCACCGGCACGCGCGGCCTCAATCGCGGCGTTAAGGGCCAAAAGCTTGATTCCCTTGCCGATATCCTCAATCGCGCTCAGCACCTTGTTCGCACCTTCGGCCTTGGTCTCAAGCTCCGCGCTGATGCGTTCAAGGTCGGTTCGGATGGCGTCGGTTTTTGCCGCCACCGTGGCGCGGGTGGCTTCCTGAACGTCATGGGCAACAGAGGTGCTGTTTTCGATCTCGCGCCCGGTGTCATCCAGACCGGCACGCAGATTGTTTGATCGCACGTCAATTTCGCGCATCAGGCTGTCCTGGGTTTCGCCCGCCGTATTGGCAAATTCCAGAAGATGCTGAATGTAATCCAGTGCGGTGGAGATGCCGCGCATCAGGTCTTCGATGCCAGCATTGGTTTGGGCGACCTTGCGTGCAGTTTCGCCGTCCTGCGTAGCCAAAACGGTTTGTTCCATATTCAACGCCTTACCATTGCCCAAGAGTCATTCTTTGATTTTGGGAATATTTTTTTCTTGTGGGGAATGTTAGCGGCGCTGTTTGTATGTTGCAAGGCAGCATGGGCTAGAACGAGAAAATATCTTTATTTTCTCGGGCGTAAGTTGAGCTACGGTATAGGGTGCCTTGCACTGCAGGTAGGGTCTGTCCCTATCTTTATGCCGCGATGCGGCATTATTCGCGGTGATAGGGATGGTTGGTCTGAATGGCGTGGGCGCGAAACAGCTGTTCGGCGATCAGGGCGCGGACCAGCATATGGGGCCACGTGGCCTTGCCCAGCGACCAAAGCGTATTGGCCCGTGATTTCAGGGCTGCGCCATGCCCGTCCGCCCCGCCAATGGCAAAGGCGATATTGCCGGCATATTGATCCATCCAGCCTTCAAGCTTTTGCGAAAACTCGATCGATCCATATTCCTTGCCGCGCTCATCCAGCGCGATCAGGAAGGCATTTTCCGGAATGACGCCAAGCAGGAGATCCGCTTCGCGGTCTTTAAGCTGATTGGGCGGGAGTTTCTTTTTTTCTTCGACTTCGCGCAGCACAAAGGGCCAGCGCAGTCGGGCAGCGTAATGGTCAAAAAGATCTTTCTCGGGGCCGGCTTTCATCCGTCCCACCGCAGCAAGGGTGATTTGCATGTCGTCGATCCAGACCGTTACGCAAGATATCTGTTTGGCGCCGTTACCCGCCTTGGGCAGACGCCAAACAGCGCAGGCTGTTAGTACAGCCGCGCTGCCTGCTGTTTCAGAGCCGGGTTTTCAACGCCCCACATCTCTTCGATGTTGTAGAAGGCGCGAACTTCCGGACGGAAAAGATGAACGATGACATCGCCCGTATCGACCAGAACCCAGTCACCCTGTTCCTTGCCTTCGGCCAATGCACGGCCCTGACCGGCATCCTTGATGGCTTCGACAAGGTGTTCGGCCATGGATGCGACCCGGCGCGATGACGAGCCGGTTGCGATGATCATGTGATCGGCAAGGGAGGTCTTATCGGTCAGATCAATGGTAACAAGGTCTTCGGCCTTGTCATCTTCGAGCGTTCTCTGGATCAGCGAAAGCATTTCGCCGGAGGTCAGAGTCTGTTTTGCGGTACCTATGGTCGCCACCTTAATGTTTCGCGCGAAGGCCGGACTTTACCGGCCAAATACATCGCTGCGATGCTTACACCTGCCATCTGCCTTCGGCGCGAATTGCGGTCGAAGAGGCCGGATGGCGCTTGATTGGCAGGTATACCCAGGCCGGAACATCCAGATCGGCCAGCAAACCCGCCCTGTCCATGGGAATGCGCCAGCGTTCCATACGGCGCGCGGCGGTCCCGGACAATGCCTTGTTAGAATACCCTTCACGGTCGAGAACCGCAATGGGAGCACGTAAAATCAACCTTTCCCACCATTTCCATTTATGGAACTGGGCCAGGTTGTCTGCTCCCATCAGCCAAACGAACTTTGTTCGGGTAAAACGGCGTTGCAAGGCTGCAAGAGTGTCGGCCGTATAGCGGGTTCCAAGCTCGGTTTCAATTGCAGAAACGACAATGCGGGGATGCTTTGCCATCATCAGTGCCGAATCAAAGCGGTCGGCAAGGTCGGCCATGCCGGTCGATGACTTAAGCGGGTTTTGCGGCGACACCAGCCACCAGACCGCATCAAGATGTAGGCGTTTCAACGCTTCGAGCGATATATGAAGGTGACCTTCATGGGCGGGATTGAACGACCCGCCCAACAGGCCGACCCGTGGTGGGGCCGCATGTGATCTGGGGGCAGATGACGTCATGGACGGGTCTGACCGTTACCACGAACAATGTATTTATAGCTGGTCAGCTGTTCGACTCCGACCGGGCCACGTGCATGCAGCTTGCCGGTCGAAATGCCGATCTCGGCCCCCATGCCAAATTCGCCACCATCTGCAAACTGGGTCGATGCGTTAACGATGACGATCCCGGAATCTACCCCGTTCAGGAACGTGGCCGTTGCGGTGGCGTTTTCGGCAACAATCGCATCGGTATGGTGCGATCCGAACGTGTTGATGTGATCAACCGCCTCTTGCACACCCGACACAACCTTGATCGACACAATCGCATCAAGATATTCGGTGACCCAATCGTCGGCGGTGGCCGGTTTGATGCGACCATCAATCGCCTGTGCGGTTTCATCCCCGCGAAGTTCGCAGCCCTTGGCAACCAGTGCCTCGGAAATGCGGGGCAACAAACGGCCTGCGACCGAACTGTCGATCAGGATGGTTTCCGTCGCGCCACAAATCCCGACGCGGCGCATCTTGGCATTGACGACAATGTCGACCGCCTTTTGCGGATCGGCACTGGCATGGACATAGGTGTGGCAAAGCCCTTCCAGATGCTTGAACAGCGGAATGCGGCTCTCATCCGTGATGCGCGAAATCAGCGACTTACCCCCGCGCGGGACGATGACATCGATGTAATCCGACAGTTTCAACATCTCGCCAACTGCGGCGCGATCCGTCACGGGGATCATCTGAAGGGCATTTTCGGGAAGGCCCGCTTCCCGGATGCCAGCCACCATGCAGTCAAAAATCGCACGCGATGAGTGGAAGCTTTCAGACCCACCACGCAGGATGGCGGCATTACCCGATTTGATGCACATCGCACCGGCATCGGCCGTCACATTCGGGCGGCTTTCATATATGATGCCAATCACGCCAAGCGGGACGGACACGCGTGCGATATCAAGGCCGTTATGTTCCGGGCTCCAACGCGCCAGCTCACGACCGACGGGATCGGGCAGCTCGGCGACGGCCTCAATACCCTTGGCAATGCCTTCGATGCGATCAGAATCCAGTGCCAAACGGTCCAGCAAGGCCGACGTCAGGCCCTTGGCGCGACCGGCTTCCATGTCCTTTGCATTGGCGGCAAGGATGGTATCTGCGTTTTCGCGCAGTTTGGCGGCTGCGGCCTTAAGGGCGGCTTCCTTTGGCTCGGCCGGGACCTGTGCGAGTTCGAGTGCCGCCTTGCGGGCCTTGATTCCCATATCGCGCATCAGTGCTGCGATATCATGGCTTTCGATACTGGCAAGCGCCGTCATGGTCCTGGTTCCGTTCCTGTCATTCTGGCCAGTGCAAAACGCACTTGGCCAATTGTTCTGAGATTTTATCAACAAATTGGCAAGATAGACATCAAACCGGCTATCTGCAATGTCCTTGAATGGACAAAGCACGCTGAATGCTTGCCAAATAGTGCGTAGCGGTCCATCTGTTGATGACACAAAGAGATGACATGCCGTGCACATACCGCAATGCTGCCCGGTTGCTGATTGGGGATAAGGTTTTGAAAAATATGGGTTCCGATCAACCGACTGCGCGTGCAGAGTTCGGCGTCGTGAAGACGTTCCTGCCCTATTTATGGCCGCGCGGCGAGTTTGAGCTCAAGGTGCGTGTTGTTCTGGCTCTGCTGTTTCTGGTCGGGGCCAAGGTGGCAAACGTTTATATCCCGGTGCTGTACAAATACGCGGTCGATGCCCTTGGCGGTGGTGACAAGGCTGGTGATGCGGCGGCAAACGCCGCCCAGTCGGGATCAACAGATACCACAGCCCTGATTGTCGTGCCAGTGGCGCTGATTGTCGGTTATGGTCTTGTGCGGATTCTGGTTTCGGCCTTTGGCGAGATGCGTGATGCGGTCTTTGCCAAGGTGGCCCAGCGCGCCATTCGCAGATCTGCGCTGAGCGTTTTTGAACATTTGCATGGATTATCCCTTCGGTTCCATCTTGATCGTCAGATGGGCGGGCTTTCACGTGCGATTGAACGCGGGGTGAAGGGCATTGAATTTCTTTTGTCCTTCATGCTGTTCAACATCCTGCCGACCTTGCTTGAGATATTCATGGTCTCGATCATCCTGTGGGCGCTTTATGATGTCTGGTTTGCGCTGATCACCTTTACCACCATCGTGATCTATATCGTCTTCACGCTGGTGGTGACCGAATGGCGTATGAAGTTCCGTCGCGAAATGAACAAGCGCGATGACGAGGCCAATACCAAGGCCATCGACAGTCTAATCAACTACGAAACCGTCAAATATTTCAACAACGAAGCCCATGAATCAACCCGCTATGACAAGGCGCTGCGGGGCTATGAAGTTGCCGCTGTGCAGTCACAAGTCTCGCTTTCCAAGCTCAATGTCGGGCAGGGTGCGATCATTGCGGTCGGCCTTGTTCTGAACATGCTGCTGGCCGCCCAAGGGGTTAAGGACGGCACCATGACGGTCGGTGACTTCGTTCTGGTGAATACCTATTTGCTGCAGCTTTACATGCCGCTCAACTTCCTTGGTTTCGTCTATCGCCAGATCAAGCAGTCGCTGACCGATATGGAACGGATGTTCTCGCTTCTGGATGTCGAAAAGGAAGTTGAAGACAGGGCGGGTGCCAAAAGCCTTGCCTGTGATGCGGCAACCGTCCGGTTTGAAGATGTGCATTTCTCCTATAATCCGGATCGCAAGATCCTTAAGGGGGTCAGCTTTGAAGTGCCAGCTGGCAAAACCGTTGCCGTGGTCGGGCCAAGCGGGGCGGGCAAATCGACCCTGACGCGGTTGATGTTCCGGTTTTATGATGTGTCGGGTGGCAAGATCACGATTGATGGTCAGGATATCCGCGATGTAACGCAAAATTCGCTTCGTCGCGAAATTGGCATCGTGCCGCAGGATACTGTCCTGTTTAACGATACCATTGCCTATAACATTTCCTATGGCCGGCCAGGTTCGGAACAGGGCGAGATCGAAAATGTTGCCAAGCTTGCCAGCATCGACGGATTTATCGCAGGCCTTCCCGAAGGCTTCAAAACCATGGTTGGCGAACGTGGCCTGAAACTTTCGGGCGGTGAAAAGCAACGCGTGTCGATTGCGCGCATGTTGCTCAAACGTCCGAAAATCATGATCTTTGACGAAGCCACGTCCGCCCTTGATACCCGCACCGAAAAGGATATCCAGCAGGCGCTTCGTGAAGTGTCGCGCGGGCACACGACCCTGATTATTGCGCACCGACTGTCCACCGTGATTGACGCCGATGAAATCATCGTGCTGCGCGATGGACAGGTGGCCGAACGTGGCCGCCATCAGGAATTGCTGGATCGTGATGGCCTGTATGCCGAGATGTGGGCCCAGCAACAGGAAATCCGCCAGGCCGAGGAAATCCTCGCCCACGCGGGTGAAATTCCAGGCTGATTTTTCTGGGGGCAGATTTGAAGCTGTGGTTTCGGGCGGTTGCCTAAGGCAATGGCCCGAATACCGCGGTGCTATCAAGCAACCAAAGTGCCGTGCTGATGGTGATAAAGGACAGCGATGTGGCTGCCATCAGAGATGCCGCGCCCATTGCTTCGTGCCCGTAGCGCTGACAATAGATCGGGTAGACGCTAAACATCGGAGCACAGGCATAACCGACAGCAGCGATCTTCATCACCGGATCAAGATCGGGGACAAGTCCCAGCAAAAGGAAAATGATCAACGGGTGCAGCACAAGTTTGCCAAACACGATGCGTGCCATGTCGAAACGCAAACCGCGCAGTTTGAGCCCAACAAGCCCGCCACCGATGACAAACAGCGCCACTGGCCCTGACGCCGATGCCAGCATATCAATCACCGAAAAGATCGGACCGGGCAACGTGATCCCGGAAATCGAAATGCTCATTCCGATCACGATGGCGACAATGATTGGATTGCGTGCAAGCCGGGTAAAGGTCTTGCGCAGAATTTGCCAACGACTGGTGCCCTCTGCCTCGGCACTATCGCCCAGTATCAGGGTTAGTGGCGTGATCACCAGATTTTCGATGATAAAGCAAAGTGCCAGTGCAATACCCGCCGTCGGACCAAGCAGCTGCAGAACAATCGGATAGCCAATAAAGCCGCTGTTGGACATCGACATGCCCATGCCCTGTAGTGCTGCATTCTGTTGGCTTTTCTTGGCGATCAATCGGGCAAAGAAATAGCCCAGCGCAAACACGATCAAGGACCCGCTGCCATATGCCGCCAGATAGTTGGTGTCGAACACCTTATTGATGTCATGAGCAATCAACGTGCGGACCAAAAGGCATGGCAGGGCAAAGTTAATCACAAATGCCCCCATGCCGCGCGCGACCGTTTGCGCAACGATGTTGCGATAGACAGCGATATAGCCAATGGCGATGATCAGGAATATCGGCAATGTAACGGCAAGGATATCAAGCATCTGGGCCAGAGGCTTTCATTGTGGTAAGGCCTTCATCAGCTAGCCCCCTATTGGCCCAAGGTCAAGAAACAGAATGATTTCAAACATGAACCAAACGGTAATGGATTGGCCAGAAGGACTGGATGGCAATAGCTTTTCCGGGGTGGGGCGACTTGCAAATGCGTCTCCACGTGGGGCACGCGCGGCCGAAATTCTTGACCGTCACCGGCTAATTGATTGTTTGGCGGCGTATGAGCCCGAGGTTGTCGGGACCTTGCCGCTTGCGATTGATACGCCGGATTCTGACATTGATATCCTGTGCAACGCCCTTGATTTGACGGCGTTTTCTGAATTTTCAAATCGGGCGTTTGGTCATTTTGACGGTTATCGTCTTCACAAGCGTCCTGCAACCAGCCATGTCGCGGCAGCATTGGTTGTCAGATTTGATTGTGACGGGCTGCCTGTCGAAATCTTTGCCACCGATTGTCCGACACGCTCGCAATACGGTTTTGTCCATATGCTGGTTGAGGCGAGGATACTATTTGTGATGGGCGATGAATTTGCCCGTCAGGTCAGGACGCTGAAGCAAGCGGGAACCAAGACAGAACCGGCCTTTGCCAAGCTTCTGGGATTGTCAGGCGACCCGTATATTGAACTGGCTGAACTTGTCAGCCTTTCGCCTTCGCAGCTTTGCCAACGACTTGGTGTTGGTGGGAGCTAGGTGTCGTCGGTCACCGGATCACCAATGGACATTGTGCCACCCACGATCACGCGGCAGGTCACACCACCCCGCCAGTCTGGTCTCAAAGCTTCTTGCAGTCCCATGGCAACCGCATCCATTCGATTGCACGGGTCAGTTTCACCGGTAATTTCAAACACAACGTCACCGATTGAAAGTTTGCTGCCTTTGTTGCGTGGTAAGGCAATCCCGCGCACAAAAAGGTTGGCACGGCGTTCTGTCCAGTGAATGTCGTCTCGGCCGATTTCGTGGCATGCCGCCTGCCAGTCTTCTTCGGCCAGAATGGTGACCTGACGTCGGTGCAGTTTGCCGCGAAAATCCCCGTCGATACCAAGCTCGGTTGTGACTGAAACGCTTTCAAGGCTTTCCATCGCGGCGCGCGGGCGTGCCTTGCGCGCGATACCTACAAGTTCGGCTTTATCGACCATTCAGGTTTTCCATTGACCGGAAATCACCCAGCGACCTGCGAAGTTTTCCGGCACCAGAATGGTCTGGCGCGGCGTGCCACTTTCATCAAGATCAGGGTAATCGGTGGTGTAATGAAGCCCCCGGCTTTCACGCCGCCACAGGGCAGATTGAATGATCAGCTTGGCAACGACCGACAGGTTACGCAGTTCGAGAAGGTCATTGGTGACACGGAAATTGCCGTAATATTCATCGATTTCCGATAGCAGCAAATCAACACGGTGCTGAGCGCGTTGCATGCGCTTGGTGGTGCGGACAATGCCGACAAAGTCCCACATTACGTTGCGCAGCTGTTCCCAGTTATGGGCAACAATGACTTCTTCGTCCGAGTCCGTGATACCGGTTTCATCCCAGTCCGGGATGGGTTTGAAAAGGTCCTCGACCGGTAGGGCTTCGATAATGTCCTTTGCCGCGGCCTCGCCAAACACAAGGCATTCCAGAAGCGAGTTGGATGCCAGTCGGTTTGCGCCATGTAAACCGGTGCCGGCACATTCACCGATGGCATAAAGCCCGGTCAGATCGGTACGCCCGCGCAAATCGGTCAGAACCCCGCCGCAGGTATAATGGGCCGCCGGAACAACCGGGATCGGTTGCTGGGTCATGTCGATGCCGTAACTCAGGCAATTTTCATAAATGGTCGGGAAGTGTTCCTTGATGAAATCTGCCCCCTTGTGGGTGATATCAAGGTAAACACAATCTGCACCAAGACGTTTGAGTTCATGGTCAATCGCGCGGGCGACAATATCACGCGGGGCCAGTTCGCCACGTTCATCAAACCGGTCCATGAAGCGTGTGCCATCAGGCAGCAAAAGCTTGCCACCTTCACCACGTACGGCCTCGGAAATCAGGAAGGATTTGGCTTGCGGATGATACAGGCATGTCGGGTGGAACTGGCTGAATTCCATATTCATCACCCGGCAACCCGCACGCCATGCCATGGCGATACCATCGCCCGTTGACCCGTCCGGGTTGGAGGTGAACCGGTAAACCTTGCTTGCCCCGCCGGTGGCAAGGATCACGGTGCGCGC
>NZ_DGMR01000038.1:253000-255216 GCF_002388495.1 Thalassospira sp. UBA4513 | reverse complement strand
TCGGTCACCAGATCAATCGCCAGATAGTTTTCAAAAACATCAATGTTCGGATGATTGACCGCCTGCCCCTGAAGCGTCGTCTGAACTGCACGCCCGGTGGCATCTGCCGCGTGCACAATGCGCCGATGACTGTGACCACCTTCGCGGGTCAGGTGGAACGGCTGATTGTTATCCCCATTGGGGTCGCGGGTCAGTTGAATGCCAAGTTCATCAAGCCAGGCAATTGCCTTTGGTGCATTGGTAGCGACGAATTCGACGGTTTCACGTTTGCAAAGGTCGGCACCTGCCACCAGCGTATCACGCACGTGGTTTTCAATGCTGTCGGCGGCATCAAGCACGGCGGCAATACCGCCTTGTGCCCAGTTGGTCGATCCATCATCGATCTTTCCCTTGGAAAGAACGGCGACTTTTACATGCGGGGCAAGTTTGAGTGCCGTGGACAAACCGGCAGCACCACTGCCGATAATAAGCACATCATACTGGAAAGAATTTTCGGACATTTTTTCCCATCGCTTTCGGGCGGTGCCAGATGGCGGAAACTGGCGCGGTGGCGTCAACATCGGGCTCCGAACAGAGGCGCAGAATAGGACTGCTTTTCTTCAATCTCAAACATATTTGTCTGAAATGGTGTGATGATTTCTGTCCGGCTGTGTCAGATTTATTGCGCGTCGCTTGCAAATGGCCGCCAAGCAGACAGATTAGAAAGGACCACCCAACACCAACCAGGGGAGTTTGCTGTGGGCAATTCTGCGCACAAGGAGACGGTTTATCGCGGTGGATGTCATTGCGGCGATGTCCGTTATGAAGTTCACGGGCCGGTTGACGATGCGGTGATGTGTCACTGCGAACTGTGTCGCAAGCTGCATGGACATGTCAGCTCTTATGCCCGCTTTGACCGCCATCATCTGAAACTGGCCAAGGATGACGGGCTGCGGTGGTATCGCATGTCTGATAAAACCGATCGCGGATTTTGCAAGGAATGCGGCACCGCCCTGTTCTGGCGCCCTGTGCGCAACGACAATATGGCGCTGATGCCCGGAACTCTTGATGATACAAAGGGTATGACCACAGTCGGGCAGATTTATTGCGCGGATAAAGGGGATTATTACCCGCTCGATCCGGCAATTCCCCAACATGATCAATCAGACAAGGCCGACAATGCTGCCGTCGCTGATCAGTCCTGATCGGTAACGCCGGGCACCTTCATCCAGGTCAGTTCGTGCTTGTTGTTATACAAATGCACGACCTTTGATCCGGGGATATCGGCAAACTGGGTGATTGCGGAATAGTCCGTATCGCCCTGCAATTTGATGGTGCAGATGAAATTGGTCGCCATCCCGGCATCGATCCACTGATTGACCAGTGTAAACAGTCGATCCGGATAGCAAATCACGTCCGAGCACAACCAATCGATATAGCCGATTTCTTCCGGATTCAGGCCAAAGGCACTTTCCTGACGGAAATCAACGCGCGGCAGATTGGCGATCTTTGCATCAAGGCGGGCCTTGTCGATGGAAATCACATCGGTGCCGAATTCATGCAAAACCCAGGTCCAGCCGCCCGGGCTTCCGCCCAGATCCATGGTGCGATCTCCGGCCTGCGGATAGGCACCAAGCCGAGTGAAGGCTTCCCACAGTTTAAGGTAGGCGCGGTTTGGCGGGGTGACCTTGTCTTCTTCAAACTCGACCTCGCCGTTTTTCCACGGGCTGGAACAATCAGCCGATGCAATGATGGTATCGGGATCAATCAGCGTCCATGATCCAAGCGGTGCGGTCGGGGCCGGTTCGCTAAATACCTGACGTTTTGCCGAAACATGGGGCAGGTGCCCTTCGATCAGTTTGGCGCGTGAAAAATGGTCAAACTTGAACAGGGCCCAGTTGCGCTGATTGAATTTCAGGATTTTTGCCGCACCCTTGATCGAGGGAATGGCAATCCGCACCGGGTTGCGCCAGACATTCTGCGCCCAGAAGACACGCCGTTCCGGACCGGGTGCAAACATCAACCGGTCATGGCGTTCAATGACGTCGCCAAGTTCGGCTTCAAGCTGATCTTCAAAGCCGACAGGGGCGAGGTAGCCGGTGGCATCCATCGGCTCGATTACGGCATCAACGCCGTCCGGGGTATCGAATGTCTGTGTGTTTTCCATCATGGGCCTGCTTTTACGCCGTTTTGACCCAATAAAAAAGCGGGAAAGCTGCATGACAGCTTTCCCGCCT
>NZ_DGMR01000038.1:244794-252967 GCF_002388495.1 Thalassospira sp. UBA4513 | reverse complement strand
CCGCCTGTGATTGTCGAGAAGTAAGACGACAGATCAGAATTTGTCAGCCTGAACCAGACCGTCGATCAGGATAACCTTGGTCGGATCGCCCTTGATGCCAAAGTCATTGTCGTTGATCATCGCGAGTGCACCGTCGCCCATGATGGCAAGGCCTTCAAGCTTGTTCGGTGCTTCCGGGTAGTCCGCGCTGTCAAAACGAAGCGTCTTTGAAACCGGGGTAAGATTGATGCTGCCAAGGTCGTTTTGCTGTTCCAAAGTCGGACTGGTCGACATGTCATCCCAACGGGTGGCAAGGATGTTGGTCGCCCCTTTAAGTTCGACTTCATGCAGCTTCGTGGTCTTGTCAGTACGTTCAAGCACCAGAAGACGGTCATTGCCAAGGGCAAGAACTTCGGAAATGCGCGGTGCGTTCTGTTTCTTGGACGGATCGTTGCGGAAGCTCTGCGGGTCATCCAGCTGATATATATATTCGCCGCTCAGTTTGGACGCTGCGCGATCATAAACGAACAAACGGGTGTTCTTGGCCGCCTTGTAGGCATCGGCATTCGGGTTGGCCAGCGGGTTCTGAACCATGAAGTAAAGCTTGGTTTCGTCTGGTGATACGGCCATGGATTCAATGCCGCGGTTGGTCTGGCGTTTGACCAGAATGGCCGGAAGGCCACCGGTGACTTTATAAGCCGAACCTTCGAAATCCTTTTCCGAACCGGCCGGAACGATACGTTCGATAACGGTGCCGTCCGCCGACGCATGCAGGATCGACGGGCCGTTTTCTTCACCAATCCAGTAGGACCCGTCAGATAGACGAATAATGCCCTCGGCATCGATCGAGGACACCGACTGTTCAAGCGGATTGCCATTGGCATCGACCGGCTTTTCGGTTTTGGCGACGGTGAGCTTGTTGGTCAGGCCGGTCAAAGGCACACCATTCTGATCCTTAAGCGTAATGACGTCCTTGACGTCAAAGCTGCCATCATCATTCAGGAAGATGGTGTAGATCGATGGCGAGTAATCCGGGGTCGGATAAACACGGACTTTCTGCCCCTTGCAGACCTGATCGGCAGAAACACCAAGGACGGCTTCAACATCGCCACAGACAAAGTTCGGGCCACGGTCAGAAACGGCATAGAACATGTTGGCCGGATCGCCCGGGCGGCGGTATGCGCCAGAACCAAAGCCGACGGTAAGCGGGCGTGCCTTGCCTCCGTCAACCATGACGGTTGAAAGGTTGTTGATCGCACTTTTGGTTTCAAAAACCTTGGCTTCGCCTGCCATGGCAGAACCCGCCATCAGCATGGCGGTAACACCGAAAAGACCGGCTGCAAACGTCCGTTTCATCACTGGGAATTCCCCGAAAAATTTCACAAAAACACTTAGGCTCAAGCCCGCAATGTTCGGGCGAACTGTGTTCCTGTTCACATTAAGGGTTCTGTGTGACAGTTTGTTTGCACTTGAGCGTCGCTTTGATGAAACAAATCAGACGCTTGGCCAGGTTTGGGATGTACTACTTCCAGAAATCCTCGCGGCGGACCGTGAAGGTTTCCGAAACGCTGGCATATTCCTGATAGCCAAGCCGCGCGAGCGGCTCAAACAGTGTGATATCAACCATGCCATCGCGAATGATGTCATCATCGATATGCAGGCCAACGACGGTTCCAATCACCATCGCACACGGGCGTTCCGGATTGGCGCTTGGCAGGTCGACAATCTGGAACACTTCACATTCCATATGGATCGGCACACCCTTGATCAGATGCGGTTTGACGCATTTTGCCGGCAGCTTTTCCAGCCCGGCATATTCAAACTCATCTTCGCCCGGCGGCAGCGGGGCCGAGGAAAAATTAAGTTCTTTCAGCATCGCCTTCGGCGCAACGCCAACAACAAACTCGCCGGTATCGCGCGCATTGCGCAAACTGTCGACCGACCCGCCCGACGAAAACATTACCATCGGCGGATTGCCATGCACCGCATTGAAAAAGGAATAAGGCGCAAGGTTGGCCCGGCCTTCCTTGTCGAGTGTCGATACCCAGCCAATCGGACGCGGCGCCACACAGGCCTTGAACGGGTCATGTGGAAGATTGTGGGCGGTTTTTCCGGGCTCGTAAAACATCGGGACGTCCGTTCTGGTTGGCGGTGTCTTTTATCCGACTGCAAAAAGCAATCAGATCACTTGATCATGCGTCATATTTCATTGTCCCGGCGCGTATTCGTGTTCGCGTACATGATCCGGGCGGTCGGACAGATGCAGGCGTGTCTGCGCCATTGGCGTTTCGGCGATGATCTTGCCCCGGCGGATAACGAACAGGCGGTTGGCGCGCATGCGGATGGCCTCGATGGTGTCGCGGGCCTGCAGGATGACGAAATCGGCATTGTTGCCAACTTCAATCCCATACCCTTCAAGTCCCATGATCTTGGCGGGTTCTGTCGTGACCGCATCAAAGCAGGCGCGGATATCATCGCGTGACGTCATCTGGGCGACATGCAGCCCCATGGATGCGACTTCAAGCATGTCGCCAGAACCCATCGAATACCAGGGATCCATGACGCAATCATGACCGAAGGCCACCGTGAGCCCGGCCTTGCGCAATTCCGGCACACGGGTCATGCCGCGCCGCTTCGGATAGGTGTCATGACGGCCCTGAAGGGTGATGTTGATCAGCGGATTGGCAATGGCGGAAACCTCTGCCTCGGCCATCAGGGCGATCAGCTTGGAGACATAGTAATTATCCATCGAGTGCATGGATGTCAGGTGTGAGCCGGTCACCCGGCCCTGAAGCCCCAAACGCTGGGTTTCATAGGTCAGCATTTCGATATGACGCGATAGCGGATCATCAGATTCATCGCAATGCATATCGACCATAAGCCCGCGGTCCGCCGCCATTTCGCAAAGTTCTTTGATGCTTTGTGCACCATCGGCCATGGTGCGTTCGAAATGCGGAATGCCGCCCACAACATCGACACCCTTGTCCAGCGCACGGATGGTGTTTTCCTTGGCGGTCGGGCTGCGCAAATAACCATCCTGCGGGAAGGCCACCAGTTGCAGATCGATATAGGGTGCGACCTGTTTCTTGACTTCCAGCAACGCATCAACCGCCAGCAACCGGTCATCGCAAACATCGACATGGGTGCGGATGGCAAGCAGTCCTTTGGAGACCGCCAGATCGCAATATTTAAGCGCGCGCTCAATCACCGCTTCGGGGGTCAGAAGCGGTTTAAGCTCCCCCCACAGTGCGATGCCTTCAAGCAACGTGCCCGACTCATTCATGCGCGGCAGACCGAGTGACAGGGTCGCGTCCATGTGGAAATGGCTGTCGACAAAGGGCGGGCTGACCAGCATGTCACCACAATCAAGCACCTCAACCGAGGGCACATCGATATGTTCGGCAATCTCGATGATTTTGCCGTTCTGACACGCGATATCCACACCGGTTGGGCCATTGGCGATATTGGCGTTTTTCAGGATCAGATCGGGTTGCATGATGTCATCCTTGGTCTGGTGGTGGCAGTCATAGTTGTGGTGCTGTGCTTAACGCTGGCCCTTGAACCATGGCACAAGAAGCGCCTTGGGGTAATCGGCTTTGCGGGCGACAACAATAAGCGCAATGATCGACAGGATATAGGGCATCATCAGGAATACCTGCGATGGCAGGAATGCGCCGACCTCGGTCTGCAGGCGTACCTGAAACGCGTCAAATGCCCCAAACAGCAAAGCCCCGATCAATGCCTTGCCCGGTCGCCAGCTGGCAAACACGGTCAGCGCGATACAGACCCAGCCACGGCCATTGATCATGCCAAAGAAGAACGCATCAAAGGCCGACATGGTCAGGAAAGCCCCGCCCAATGCCATCAGTGATGATCCGACAACGACCGCACCAATGCGAAGGCCATAAACCGAAAGCCCCTGTGCCTCTACCGAGGACGGGTTGTCGCCAACCGCCCGGATCGCAAGACCAAGTGGCGTGCGATACAAAACCCAGCCAGTGACGAACACCAGCACAAGGGCCAGCATCGTCATCGCCGTTTGCGAAAACAGTGCCTGACCGATGAAGGGTAGGTCTGAAAGAAACGGGATATCAAGCGGACGGAACGGTTCGATGCGCGGCGGGGACGAAACATCGGGCAATGCCGTGCGATAGGTGAAATAGGACAGGCTGGTCGCAAGCAACGTCACCCCGATGCCTGACACATGCTGGCTGAGCCCCAGCGGCACAGTCAGGATCGCATGGATCAGGCCAAAGAAGCCACCCGCAAGGGCTGCAACCAATACACCGCCCCAAAGACCGGCACCTAGCCATACAGCCATCCAGCCCGCCATGGCACCGGCGGTAAAGATGCCCTCGATCCCAAGGTTAAGCACACCGGCGCGTTCGCAAATCAATGCGCCCAACACGCCAAAGATCAGCGGGGTCGCAATGCGAATGGCGGCTTCCCAGAAGCTGGCGGCAAGAAGAATATCAATGATTTCCATGGTCTTTCCCCTTAGCCCTGCGCCGATTTGCGATCAAAGTGAACCCTAAACCGGGTCAAGAACCCGCCGATCAAAACGCACAGCAACGCCATGGCAACGATCAGATCGGCGAGATAGCTTGAAACGCCAATTGCACGGCTCATGGAATCTGCACCGACAAAGACCGATGCAACAAACAACGCCGATGCAATTACGCCGATGGGTGACAGACGGGCAAGCATAGCGACCACAATTCCGGCATAGCCATATCCGGGCGACAGGTCAGTTGCGAGGTAACCACGCGTGCCAGCCACTTCCGATACCCCGGCAAGACCGGCCAAACCACCCGACAGGGCGGCAACAAGGATCATGGTTTTGGTCACCGAAATGCCGGAAAATTTGGCAGCTGCGGCATTTTCCCCCACTGCACGAATTTCAAAGCCCCATACCGTGCGTTTGACGAAAATCGCCAGCGCAATGGCCGAAACAAGTGCGATGAGAAGCCCGATATGTACCCGCATGCGTTCCAGAAGGGCCGGGAATGCTGCACTATCAATGATCGGTTCAGACTGCGGCCAGCCCATCGACATCGGGTCTTTAAGCGCCCCTTCGAGCATCATCTGGACGAACAGCAACACGATGAAATTCAAAAGCAGGGTGGTGACCACTTCATCGACGCCAAGGCGGGTTTTCAAAAGCGTCGGGCCAATCAGCATCAGCGCACCTGCAATCATGCCTGCGATGATCACAACCGGGATCATCACCCAGCTTGGCCCATCAATCACACCCGAACCAACGGCAACGGCGGCCATGGCCCCCATGTAGAGCTGGCCTTCAGCACCGATATTCCAAAGCTTGGCCCGGAATGCGATGGCGGCCGCAAGCCCAGTCAGGATCAGGGGCGTTGCGCGGGTCAGCATTTCCGAGGTCGAGAACACGGAGCCAAAGGCACCGCTGATCATAAGGCCATAGGCCTCAATGATCGGCGCACCGGCAAGGGCAAGCGGAATGGCGGCCAGAAGAATGGCAATCGTCGCGGCCAGAACCGGGACGCCATAAACCAGAAACGGGCCGGGATTGCTGCGGGGTTCAAAGCGGATCATGCCGTTTCTCCCGGATTGGTGGTCGTCGTGGCAGGAGGGGCATCGGGGGCATGCGAGGCGGCTTTTTGTCCGGCCATCATCAGGCCAAGTTCGGACCGATCAATGCTATCGGTTGGCATGGCGGGTGTAATATGCCCGGCATGGATCACCGCGATTTGGTCGGAAATGGTCAGAAGTTCATCAAGGTCTTCGGAAATCAGGATCACTGCGGCCCCGCCCTGGCGGGCTTCCAGCAATCGACGATGGACTTCGGATTGCGCGCCGACGTCAAGGCCGCGTGACGGCTGATTGGCAAGGATCAGCTTGGGCGACTTTTCCAGAACACGCGCCAGGATCAGTTTCTGGATATTGCCGCCGGACAACAGGCGCGCCGGGGCATCCGGGCCCGGGCAGCGCACATCATAATCGGCAATCGCATGTTCCGCACGTTTGCGGATGGCCTCGAAATCAAGGAAACCGAGTTTCTGGTATTCCGCGCTTCGGACATCCTCGATTGCGATGTTTTCAGCCACCGTCATTGATCCGACCATGCCGTCATGATGGCGGTCTTCCGGAATGCGTGCGATGCCGTTCTGCGCGAAGGTGTGGGCGTCGAATTTGGTGACTTTTTCGCCAAATATTTCGACTGTGCCGCGATCGGGTTTATCAAGCCCGGCGATAAGTTGCGCCAGCGCCGCCTGCCCATTGCCCGATACCCCGGCAATGCCAAGAATTTCGCCTTCCCGGGCGGTGACATTCACCCCATGCAGGGACCGGCGGGAATCACCGCGATCAATGGTCACATCGACAAGTGTGATGACGGGCTTTCCGGGCGCGCGCGGTGTACGGCGGCTGGCGGGAACTTCGCGACCGACCATCAGTTCGGCGATGGATTTATGGTTCGCATCGCTGGTTTTCATTTCGCCAACCTTGGCACCGCCGCGCAGGACCGCAATCCGGTGCGAAACAGCAAGAACTTCGGCCAGCTTGTGGGCGATGATGATCACCGCAAGGCCGGTTGCGGCAAGTTTGCGCAGGATGGCAAACAGGCTGTCGGCTTCTTGCGGTGTCAGAACGGCGGTGGGTTCATCAAGAACCAAAAGCCGCGCATTGCGATAAAGCGCCTTGAGGATTTCAACGCGCTGCTTTTCACCGACGGTCAATTTGTGCACTGGCTGATCAAGATCGACATTAAGCCCCGATCCGGCCATCAGTTCACCAAGCTTTGCGCGTGCGCTGCTGCGATCACGACGGAGCCTGAAAATAGGTTCGGTCCCAAGGACAATGTTATCAAGCCCGGTCAGGTTTTCGGCCAATGTGAAATGCTGGTGAACCATGCCGATCCCGGCATCAAGGGCAGCCTGCGGGGCGCCCGGTTCAAGCTGTTCAAGGTTACCATCGCGACCAGCGACCGTAACGGTGCCTTCGTCTGCGACATAGTGACCGAACAGAATATTCATCAAGGTGGTTTTACCCGCACCGTTTTCACCAAGAAGGGCAACGATTTCGCCCTTGTGAACGGTCAGGTCGATGGCGTTATTGGCAACGAGTGGGCCAAATCTTTTGGTGACACCTGCCAGCGACAGCAGCAGGTCTTGCGACGTTTCGGATGATGTGTGCGCAGCAGATGACATTCGGGTAATCCGTTTTGTTTTTATGCGTCACGCTGTGGGGCAGTGGGCGGCTTTGTGGTGGGTATGATGTCGTAAATGACAAAGGGCAGTTCGATTGTTTAACCGAACTGCCCAGTGATTTCAGCGAAATCTTACATTGATGATTTCGGTTCTTCGTCGTTTACGTCAACCGTGAAGGACCCATCAAGGATTTCAGCCTGTTTGACTTCGACTTCTTCAACCGTGCCGTCCGGCAGCAGTGCCGGATCGAGAACGACAGAACCGCCGCCATATTCCATGTAGCTGAACTTGCCGTAATCTTCGGCCTTGAATTCACCGGCTTTGACCGCCTCGATGGCATGGTCAATGGTGGCTTCCATGTGCCACAGGGCCGAACCCAGAATGGTGCCCGGATAATCAGCCGCGGTGTCGATCACGTTGCCAACGGCCAGAATGCCGCGTTCCTTGGCGGCATCGGAAACGCCAAAGCGTTCGGCATACATGATGTCCGCACCGCTATCAATCATGGCAAAGGCTGCTTCTTTGGCCTTGGGCGGGTCATACCAGCTGTTGATGAAGGTCACCATGAATTCGACATCCGGATTGACCGATTTGGCACCTGCCATGAAGGCATGCATCAGACGGTTCACTTCCGGGATGGCAAAACCGCCAACCATGCCGATCTTGTTGGTTTCGGTCGCCTTACCAGCCGCCATGCCGACAAGGTAGCTCGGCTCGTGGATGAAGTTATCAAAGACCGAGAAGTTTTCCCCGTCCGGGGCAAAGCTTGACCCCATCAGGAACGCGGTTTCCGGATAGTCGGCCGCAACCTTGCGCGCAGCACGTTCGACACCGAACACTTCACCAACGATCAGGTCTGAACCGTTTTCGGCATATTCGCGCATGACGCGCTCATAGTCGGTGTTGGCGACGTTTTCGGAAAACTCATAGGAAATATCGCCACGTGCTTCGGCGGCATTAAGCGCCTTGTGAATGCGCGATACCCACTGCTGTTCGACCGGAACGGTGTAGAT